>CAJOMK010000098.1 GCA_905235495.1 uncultured Methanobrevibacter sp. | reverse complement strand
TGCAGACAAGGGAATCTACTACTACAGGACCTACGACAACAGCCAGATCAATGCGGTTGACATGCATAGGGAAGACCTTGATTCAAGTGAATTGATTTCCTATCCTATGATTGAAAAGCAGAATGTGAATTATCAAAACTGAAAATATTTATTAATAAAATTAAGTCATTAATAGAGAATGGATATTAAAAAAAATTCTATTCTCTTCTTTTACTATTTTTAAAAAAGGCAATCGCAATATTTACAAAAGCGAATATTCAATTTAGAAAGGGATATAATGGATTTGACAGATGAATTGATATCATATGTCTTCTTTGGAGTCCTGACCACAATAGTCAACTTCATAACTTATTTTTTATTCCAGAGAGTTTTCGGAATCAATTATCTCATATCCAATATTATCGCCTGGTTTGTCTCTGTATTATTTGCGTATATCACTAACAGGATTTGGGTGTTTGAAAGCAAAGATGACAATATAATCAAGGAAGCATTGCTTTTCTATGGAGGTCGAGTTTTTTCAGGTGCGATTGACACCGCACTTATGTATGTACTCATCAGTATTTTAATGACTGGAGATTTGTTTGCAAAAATCGTGGTTCAAGTCGTGGTTACAATATTGAATTATGTCTTCAGCAAGTTCCTTGTTTTCAAATAAATTTCCTAATAATATACTGCCCATCTATTTAAAATAATTAAGTGAACAACCACCCTATTTTTACAAAAAATTTAATAATAACAAAACAACTCTTATAAAACTGTTATTTTTTTAAATTTTTAAAATAATAACAAGTTTACAATTTAATAAAGTTCTGATTTTAAAAAAATTTTTATTAATAATAAACAATATAAACAATAATGAACAAAAATAAATTTAATAATTAAATTTGTGATGATAATGAAAACAGCCATACTAATTCCATGCTACAATGAATCAATGACCATAAAAAAGGTCATAAACGATTTCCAAAAGGCATTGCCTGATGCGGACATCTATGTCTACGACAACAATTCAACCGACGACACTGATGAAATAGCTAAAAAAGAAGGGGCGATTGTAAGGCATGAATACAAGCAGGGAAAAGGAAATGTGGTCAGATCAATGTTTAGAGACATAGATGCAGACTGCTATATCCTGGTGGACGGCGATGACACATATCCTGCAGAAGCCGCAGTTGAAATGGAAAAGCTGGTATTGGATGGAAAAGCAGACATGGTGATTGGAGATCGGCTTTCATCAACCTATTTCACTGAAAACAAAAGGCCATTTCACAACACTGGAAACAGATTCATGAGAAAAGCCATAAACACTATTTTTAGAAGCGACTTGCATGACATTCTAACTGGAATGAGAGCATTCAGCTATGATTTTGTAAAATCCTATCCTGTCATTTCAAAAGGATTCGAACTGGAAACAGAAATGAGCATCTTCGCACTTGACCACAACTTTAAAATAGCTGAGATTCCTATTGACTATAGAGACAGAATTGAAGGAAGCGAATCAAAGCTCAACACCTATTCTGATGGATTTAAAGTTATAAAAGTCATCATCATATTATTTAGAGATACAAAGCCGCTTGCATTCTTTTCAATAATAACCGGACTGCTTTTCATCATTGCATTATACTATTTCATACCTATTATGATAAGCTATCTGTACACAGGCTATGTACTGAGAATTCCAACACTTATCGTAGCGGCCGTGATATTCCTGACAGCTGTGATGATATTCTTAAGCGGACTTATTCTCCAAGTTCTTAAAAAACAGCACAACCAGAACTTTGAGCATCAACTAACATTAATTAGATTAAACAAGAAAAACAGGTAGAATTCTTAATTATGACCTAAATTTAATATCAAATTTTAATAAAAAATTTAAAATAATTCAATCTTAAAAAGGGGAATTGCATGGATCATTTTAACATCAGCAAAATGGATTTATTCAAGACAACAATTTTTTCATTGATGCTTGCTTTTCTTGCAGAATTGTATGTTGTGGTTATAGAAAATACAAAGAAGCTTTCACAAGCAGAAAGATTATTGATTCATGGAAAACTAAATGAATTTTTCTCACTAAAAGAGGGCATTGTTTTCTTCATAATCATTTTCATGGCAATTTACCTCTATTACAATCCTGAGTTAAGGAATAAAATCAGCGAATTCGTATATAAATACCGTTATCCTCTCGCTTTAGTCCTTTTGGCATTTTTAGTTTTATTTGAAATAAACGGGTCATCCATTGGATGCTGGGACATGCCAATAACCAACAGTACCCATCAGTCAATATTAGGCAGCTGCGGAACAACACACTCAGATGAATGGCGTGTTTTCACTCCTTTTACACTCTCACAATATCTGAATGATTTTTCCTACTTTTCTTCCATTCCAAGAGCCAGTCCTACAGATATGTTTGCAATTTATGGAGCCCCTATTTGGACCATTTTAATGATTTTCAGACCATTCCAAATAGGATATCTGTTCTTATCTCCCGCAAAGGGACTATCATTTTACTGGATGAGCAGATTAATCGCCTTACTGTTGGTTTCATTTGAAATGGGAATGCTGATTACCAATAAAAATAAAACTCTTTCTTTGGCATATGCAATCATGATAACATTTTCTCCAGTTGTTCAGTGGTGGATTTCAATAAACGCGTTGGTTGAAATGCTGGTATTTGGTCAGCTGGCGATTTTATTGCTTTATCATTATATGAACACTGAAGATTACAGAAAAAGATTAATTATTGCCTTGGGATTCGCGATAAGTCTGGGAGGATATGCTTTTACCATATATCCCGCATGGCAGGTTCCATTGGGCTATGTCTTTTTATTTTTAGCAATCTGGGTGTTTTTAGACAATTATAAAGACTTTGAATTTAATAAACTGGATATTGGATTTGCATTATTGTCTCTAGCCATAGCTGGTGCGGGAGTATTGTATTTCCTGCATATGTCCGGGGATACGGTTGAAATCGTTAGAAACACTTTATATCCTGGAGGAAGGCAATTCATTGGAGGCCTTGATTCCAGTCAGTTCAAAGGGAAAACAGGATTTTTACAATCATTATGCAATTATGTAAATTCAATATTCTACCCATTGAATCTCAATTCAGCTTTCCCTTCAGCAGTAGGAATTTCAAGACTGGATTCATTTTTCTATGATTTCTTCCCAGTGCCATTGATATTGTATATTTTCATCACATTTGTTGAAAAAAACAGGGACAAACTTTTAAATTGTCTTATAATTGTTTACATTCTACTTGCAGTATTATCCATATTTGTTTTCCCTGAATACATATATAAAATTACTTTTATCAGCAATACAATTCAAAGAAGACTTATTCTGGCATTAAGTCTATTGAACTTATTGATCTTATTCAGGTCTCTTAGCATATTAAATAAAGATTCGACCAACAGCCACGTCAATAATATAAAAAACAACAGCCGAATCCTGGCACTGATTTCAATAGCCATAGCAGGGGTTGTATTTTTGCTAAGCACTTCAAATGGTTTTGGAATACTTGGAAAATCCCTGTTCATTCCAGTTTTAATTTTTTCAATATTCATTCTTGGAGCATCAATCTTCATTATCTTTAAATCATCTGATAAGAAATATGTCAACATGTTCCTGGTGATGTGCATACTCATCAGCGCAATGGGTGGAGGATTGGTGAATCCGATCGAGTCTGGAATAGGCTATTATGATCTTGAACCTGTGCAGTTTGTCGAAGGTCTGCTTCATGAGGATCCTAATGCAAATTGGATTGTTGTTGGAGAAAGGGAAAATCAGGACATGTTCGTTGCAGCAGGAGCCCATACAATTACCAGCGTGAACACATATCCTGATTTTAAAAAATGGGAGAAAATAGACCCCGACCACAAATATGAAGATGTTTATAACAGATATGCCCATATGAATGTCAATCTCAGCACAAGTGAACCAAGCAAATTCAAACCTGTGCAGGGTAGAAAAGACATCATAAGCGTGACCTTTAATGTGAATGATTTGAAAAAATTGAATGTGACATACATCGAAAGCAATCAAAATTTAAGCAAATATTCTACTGATAATGTTGAATTTGAAAAAATTTATTCATATAGGCAATTGAAGATCTATAAAGTCAATTATTTAGATTAATTATATTTCAAATCATCTCCTCAACAATTTGAACCTAATATAAAAAAGGTTTAATGGATTAAGAACAATATCCTGCAAAACGGGAAAAATTATTACCGTATTAAGTTAACGATTTGAAAATTTTTTATGCTTTTTTATTAAAAGATTTTATATAATCTTTATTTCAATTTTTAAGCACTAATTAACCCTAAATTTTATATATGGCACTGTAACAAATAGATTATCAACTAAAAATATTTAATAAACAAATACAATAATAGCATATGCCCTGATTTTTATTGATTTAAAATCTTAATTGGAATGATTTCATACAAATTTTAAAAAAATTACGAAACTATCATCAGGTGATTGATATTTTTAAAGTGAAAAATAGCGATATTTTCAAATTAAGTTTGATTACATTAGTACTGACTTTTTTTGCCGAGTTATACATCGTCATTGTTGAAAATACGACTAAATTATCTGATGTTGGAAATTTTAATGGATTATTCCAATGCTTAGACCTTTTTTCATTAAAACACTGCATTCTGATATTCATTTTGTTTTTTATTTTCCTGTTTGTCTTTAATAATGAGGAATTGAGAAAGCGAATAGGAAATTTTATCTATGATTACAGGTATCCTTTGGCTTTAATCGGATTTTTCATGCTTGTATTGTTTGAAATCCACGGCTCCTCCCTTGGAATGTGGGATGAGATGCTTGGAGGCAAGGCCCATCAATCATTGCTGGGCACAGTCAGACCTATCCGCAGCGATGAATGGCTTGTTCTCACTCCACTGTCCCTTTCCCAGTATTTCAGCAGCTTCGCTTACTTTTCACCGATTCCAAGAGCCGGTTTAACGTTTAACTGACATGTTTGCTGTCTATGGAACCCCTGTATGGAATATCTTAATTATCTTCAGGCCCTTTCAAATAGGATATCTTTTCTTATCACAGGCAAAAGGGCTCTCCTTTTTCTGGATGGGCAGATTGATAGCTCTCTTTCTGGTTTCATTTGAAATGGGAATGCTCATTACAAGGAAAGACAAAATACTTTCCCTTTCATATGCATTACTATTAACATTCTCCCCTATTCTGCAGTGGTGGTTTGCAGTAAACTATATTGCAGAGATATTCATATTCGGTCAGCTGGCCGTCTTGATTGTTTATCACTACATCAATACCAGCGATTATAGAAAACGATTTGTTCTTTCCTTGTTGTTTGCATTTTCCGCCTGCGGATATGCCTTTGCACTATATCCTGCATGGCAGTTCCCTTGCGGCTATGTCTTTTTGTTTCTGGCAATCTGGCTGATTTGGGACAATCACGAAAATCTATCCCTTTCAAAAAAAGACTTGATTTTGGCAATATTGTCTATTTTATTGATTGCAGCAAGCATTGTCTATTTCTTCAGTTTGTCAGCCAATACCATTGAAATTGTCAGAAATACCGTTTATCCAGGATCCAGAGAGTTATGTGGAGGATGGGGATTGAATGCAGCGAGAATGCTGAGCGACTACATTGTATCACCTCTGCTTCCTTTGAATTATGACATAACCCTTATTCCAAGCAATACCAACTTATGTGAAGCAGCTAGAATATATGACTTCTTCCCTGTTCCATTGATTTTGTACTTTGTCATAAATTTTGCAGAGAAAAAACGAGACAAGCTTCTGAATTTGCTGTTTGTCTTATTTGTTTTTTTAGGAATTTACTTTATTGTCGGTTTTCCACTATTCCTTTCAAAAATCACTCTGCTTTCTAATATTACAGAAAGAATTGTTCTAGCCTTGAATTTTATAAGTTTATTAACGCTTTTTAGATCCATGGCTCTGCTTAAAGACACAACAAATAAACACCTCTCAAGAATAAGGGATAATGATTTAATTTTAATTCTGATATCTGTATTTATTTCATTATTGGTTTTCCTATCCAGCAATTTCACAGCATTTGAATTTTTCACACTGAAATTTTTCATATGCCTTTCTGTGTTTTTAATAGTCCTGCTTTCAATTTCAATATTCCTGATATTCAAAAGCGCAGAGGATAAATACAGGAATTACTTCCTGATAGCCTGCATATTCATAGCATTGATGAGCGGCGCATTGGTGAATCCGATAGAAAGCGGAATCTCATATTACGACCAGGAAGCATCCCAGTTTGCAGCAGATATTGTTCAAGATGATCCCAATGCCACTTGGATAACTGTTCATCCT
>CAJOMK010000097.1 GCA_905235495.1 uncultured Methanobrevibacter sp. | reverse complement strand
TACAGTAACATAGTTTCCTTCTGAAATACCTACAACTGCTTCTGTAATTGCAACGATATCTTTATCTTTGAATTCAAATCCTTCACTTTCTTTTGCTGCAATCAATGAATCTACGACTATTGTTGCTAAATCATCATTTTCTTTAATAATTGGTGTTCTTATTCCACGTACTACTGTTCCAACACATCTCATTTTTATTACTCCTGAATCTTTTGTTGGAAAAAATCCAACAATCTATTAAATTTATTTTTTTAATTATATTTATATGTTTAGTTTAGTTTATTTAGTTTAGTTTATTTAGTTTAGTTATTTTAGTTTAGTTTATTTAGTTTATTTTATTCAATGAATATTTTCTGTGATGAAAAAATTCTTGCCAATATTTTTTTTGGAAAAATCCTATTTGCCCATATTTTAAGTATTGGATTTTTGATAAAAATTATAAATATACCCTATTTTTATGTATTACCTTTTTGACAAAAATTATAAATATTTTAATAATATTTCTTATTATGAAAGATATTATTTATCCAAATGTGGAAATTCCTGATGATCAGGTAGCTATGGCATTCTTTCGGAGTGTCCGTTGGGTTAATGGAGTCTATTGCCCTAAATGCAGATCATATAATATCAATAATAGGGGTAACCAAGGAAGAACTCGCAGATATGTCTGTAAGGATTGTGGAGCCAATTTTAATGACTTTTCAGGTACAATCTTCCATAAGAGCAAAATTCCTCTTAATGTAATGTTATATATGCTCTTTAATTTAGACAAGAAAACAACCACTCAATTGTCTGAAGAGTTGGATTACAGCAGACAATGCATTTCAAGGATATCTAAACTATTTAGGGAAAAGCTATTGAGCAATCCTGAATTTTTTGATATGGAGGATTGATTTTATTTTCGTATTGGGAATAACTAAAATTCTTCTTAAAAAATTGATATTGTTTTTTTGTAAGAGTAATAATTTTCAACAGTCAATATATATATCTGATGTTAGCATATTAGTGCATATTTTTTTATTTTTGTAACTTTTATAGTGCATATATGTTAGCATATTAGTATATTAACAATTGTTATATAAACTTCATTAACCTGGTTATTACTTTTAAAAGTTTTCTATTCTGATTTATATCAAATATTTTTTAAAATTATTTATTTTTAGCACTATTTTTTAAGTTTAAATCTTTTTAAAGAGTTTAAAATATGTAAATTTTATATTATAATGGTTATTGTACTATTAATCTATCATTCCTTTCTTTAATGAAAAACATTATATACTCCCTTTATACAATTTTAATATAGGTAATAAGTTATTAAATTATATTTTATTAATCCATAAAAACTAATTGATAAATACCTTTTTAATTTCAAATTAAATCTTTATTTTAAATTATTAGTTTTTTCTAAATTATTTGGTTATAATTTATAAAAAAACAACTTATTATTAAAAGTTTTTATATGAGTCAAAATCTCAAAATGGGATTATATAAGAACAGTCTTTTGTTTAATTTAAAAAATTAAAGTGATTTTATGGATAAAAAAATTCTCGCAATTATTGCTGTAATCATTATAGCTATTGTAGCTGTAGGTGCGTACTTTGCAACTAGCGGGGAATCTGGGGATAATGTAGTAAGAATTGGTCACTTGCCTTCAGACCACGACACCGCGCTTTTCGTTGCACAGGAAAAGAAAATGTTTGAAGATCAAGGTCTTACTGTTGAATTAACCCAATTTAACAATGGTGGAGACTTAATGACTGCTATGGCTAGTGGAGATATTGATATTGGTTATGCAGGTATTGCTCCTGTAATGTCTTCCATTTCTCAAGGAGTTCCAGTAAAAGTTGTATCTGGTGCTCAAATTGAAGGAAGTTCCATTGTTGCAGGTAAAAACAGTGGAATCAACAGTGTTGCTGACTTAAAAGGCAAAACTGTAGCAACTCCTGGTGAAGCAACCATTCAAAACATGCTTTTAACCATTGCTTTAACAGAAGCAGATTTATCTACCAGTGATGTTGAATTAACTACCATGAAAGCTGCACAAATGACTGATGCATTAAAAGCTGGTCAAGTTGATGCTATAATCATTTGGGAACCATTTGCTTCCATTGCAGTTAAAAATGGTGATGGTAAATTGATTGAAACCAGTGGAGAAATCATTCCTGGACACCCATGCTGTTGTGTTGTAGCAAGAGAAGACTTCATCAAGGACCATCCTGATGAATTGAAAGCAGTCTTGGCAGCTCATGAAAATGCTACCAAATTCACCAATGAAAACCCTGCAAAAGCAGCTAAATGCTTACCTGAGGACATTGTACCTGATCAAGACTTGCAAGCATGTGTAATTAAAAACACTACATTCATTTCTGGTTTAGACAGTACTTACAAACAAAATGTAATGAACTTCATGAACCTTGAAGTAAAATTAGGTCTTCTCAAAAATCCATTAACTCAAGATCAAATCTTTGCAGATTTATAAGTTAATATGCTTCAAGATTTGATTTAATAAGTTTTACTCCTAAGGAGTAATTCTTATTTTCTTTTTTAATTTTTATTTTTATTTCATATCCTTTTTTATATCATTTATATTTGATTTTTTTTAAATGCTAAATTATATATATTAAAGGATTGCAAATTATTAATATGATGAATAATATAATTCATTAATTAATTATTAATTTTTTCTTATAAAAGTTATTTTTAAGCAAGAGTTATTGGTTAATAAATTATATTAAATAATTTTTTAGATAGTGATTTATGTGAATATTGAAAAAAAAGTTTTACCATTTATTTTACCGACTATACTTTTGGTTATTTGGTTTCTTCTTACTGATGGTTTGCACATGATTCCATACTATATTTTACCAAGTCCTGTAAACGTATTTACTGCTGCATGGACTTTGTTAGCTAATGGAAAATTGGCTATGCATACTTCAAGCACTCTTATTAAGGTATTTTCAGGTATTATGCTTGCATCTGTAGTTGCAATACCTTTAGGAATTATTCTTGGATGGTATGAGACTTTAGATAGATTAAGCTCATTGATCATCAGTATCTTAAGACCTATCCCACCTATTTCATGGATTCCATTTTCTATTCTTTGGTTCGGTATTGGTTTATCTTCAGCAGTATTCGTAATCTTTATCGGTTGTGTATTCTCTGTACTTGTATATACTATTGATGGTGTAAAGAGAACAGATAATGTATTTATTGAAGCTGCTCAAACTTTAGGTGCAAACAATTGGAGTATTTTAACTAAAATCGTACTTCCTTCCTCATTGCCTTATATTGTCTCAGGACTTAAGGTAGGGGTAAGTATCGCTTTGATGTGTACAGTATCCGCTGAGATGATTGCATCAAGCAAAGGTTTAGGATATATGATATTGACTGCAAGTCAATTGTTCCAGCCAGGAACTGTGGTGGTAGGTATGATAATTATCGGTATAATCGGTATTGTGTTTGATTATGGATTTAGAATGGCACAGGAGAGAATATTCTGGTAAATTAATGTTATGGAGAGAATATTTACCAGTTTCAGTATATTATTAAAAGGTGTTTATATTGGCAATTGATATAAAAAATGTTTCTAAATCATTTGTTACAAAAGATAAAGACTTTATGGCTTTAAAAGATGTGAGTTTGCATGTTGATGATGGAGAGCTTATCTGTCTTTTAGGGCCTTCCGGTTGTGGAAAAACAACCCTTTTAAGAATGGTTGCAGGTTTGGAAGAACCAGATGAAGGTGAGATTTACGACAGAGGGGAACTTGTAGAAAGTCCTTCAAAAGAAAGAGGGTTTATTTTCCAACAATATTCTTTATTCCCTTGGTTAAATGTTTTAGATAATGTAATGTTTGGATTAAACTTATCTGGAGAGAACATTAAGGAAGAGAATCTTGCTGCTGCTGAAAGATACTTGGAAAGAGTTGGATTGGCTGATTTTAAATACAGTTATCCACATGAGCTTTCCGGTGGTATGAAGCAGAGGGTAGCTATTATCCGTTCCTTATTGAACCACACTCCTGTTTTGCTTATGGATGAGCCATTTTCAGCAGTTGATATGTTGAATAGGCATACCTTGCAGGAACAGTTGATTGGAGTTTGGAAAAGGTTTGAAACCACTATCCTTTTTGTAACCCACGATGTTGATGAGGCAGTCTATTTGGCAGACAAGATTGTGGTCATGGATAAGGGGCCAGGTAGAATTAAAGATGTGGTGGAGGTTCCTCTTGAAAGGCCTCGTCAAAGAGAATCAAGAGAGTTTCTTGACTTCCAAGATGAAATCGAAAAGCTCTTAGGAGTTTGGGAACCTTAGACAAGCTTTTTGACCTTCAGACAAGTTTTTTTGACCTTCGGTCAAAAACCTTGACCAAAATATTTTCACTAGTTGGGAGAACCTGACTAGTTTCTTTTTTTTTTACTTTAAAAAAAGAGTTAGTTATTTTTTTATTATTTTTATTAATTTTAAAAAGAGTATTTTTATTTTATAATACTTTAGAATTGAAATTAGGATTTAAAGTACCGTATC
Organism: uncultured Methanobrevibacter sp.; assembly: GCA_905235495.1. Classification (GTDB taxonomy): domain Archaea; phylum Methanobacteriota; class Methanobacteria; order Methanobacteriales; family Methanobacteriaceae; genus Methanobrevibacter. Next base: position 543 of record CAJOMK010000097.1, on the reverse strand, counting down.
TACCGTTTTTAACTGCTTCAAAAATGAATTTGGTGGATTTTTCTATAGCTATTTTTAAATTGTCTTCATCTTTGCTGTTTTTATCATTATTGTTTAATAAAACAAGATTTGCACAAATTGCAGCAGATAAGCTGCATCCTGTTCCATGCAAATTGTCAGTTTTGATTAGATCTTGATGTAAAGTACTTAATTCATCATTTTCCTTATTGTAAATGATGTTTGTTCCATTGAGGTGTCCACCAGTAATCATCACATTGCAGTATTCTCCAATTTTATATGCTGCTTCCTTTGCATCATTCACATCATTAATTTCTAATCCAGATAATTTTTCTGCTTCAGACACATTAGGTGTTACAAGAAGTGTTTTTTCAAGAAGATACTTTTTCAAAGCATCAGCTATTTCCATCTTCGCAAGTGCATCTCCTGCACTAGCTACCATCACTGGATCAACAACTATGCTTAAATTGTATTCGTCGACCTTTTTACTTACAAGTTGAATGATTTCCTTTGAATATAATAAACCTGTCTTTGAGTATTTGATAG
>CAJOMK010000096.1 GCA_905235495.1 uncultured Methanobrevibacter sp. | reverse complement strand
AAAATTTAATTGAAAAAATCCTTAAAAAAATCAAATAAATAAAAACAAATTTTATAAGCATATAAATTCATATATTCTATTAATAGGAATATGTTATATTTATTTAAAATATATTTTAAAAAAAATCAAAAAATAAAATAGCATATGAAATATTAAAAAATAGAATATTAAAAATATGAAAATATTAAAATATGAAAATATTAAAAAAATCAAATTGATTAATTAAGAGTTATTGTAATGGTGATAAAATGAAAGGAATGATATTGGTTATGGACGGGATGGCAGGTCGTCCTTTAAAAGAACTTAACAATCAAACTACACTACAGGCAGCTAAAACTCCAAATATGGATAAGATGGCTGAAAGAGGAATTACCGGATTGATGGATTCCATTGCTCCTGGGATTATCCCAGGAAGTGACACAGCGCACTTATCTATTTTAGGTTACAGCCCTTATGAAGTATACACTGGAAGAGGCCCATTTGAAGCTGTTGGTGTTGGTGTGGAGGTTATTCCTGGAGACATAGCATTCAGATGCAACTTCTCAACATCCAATGAAAAAGGAATCATTACAGACAGACGTGCTGGAAGAATCAGAGATGGAACAGATGAACTTGTCGCAACCTTAAACACCATGAAGCTTGAAGGCTATGAAGACATCCAAATAATATTCAAGGAATCAACTGGACACAGAGCAGTTTTAGTGCTTAGAGGAGAAGGATTATCCGGAAAAGTTAGTGATGCAGACCCTAAATTTGAAGGAAACAAGCCTAAAGTTGTCAAAGGACTTGACGGAAGCCTTGAAGCGGAAAAGACTGCAGACATTCTAAACAAATTGGTTGCAAAAACATATGAAATGACCAAAGACCATCCAGTAAATCTTAAAAGAATAGAAGAAGGTGAACCACCAGCTAATATTGTCATTCCTCGTGGTGCAGGTGAAGTCCCTGAAGTAGAAAAAATCAACAACAAATATGAAGTCAATTCCGCTTGTATTGCAGAAACCGGACTCATTATGGGTATCGGCCGTTTTGCAGGAATGGATATCATTGAAATGGAAGGTGTTACCGGCGGAACCGACACAAACCTTGAAAACATCAGAGACACAATCATAGACCAAGTCAACAATAGTGAACATGATTTCTTCCTAATCAATATTGATGGTGCAGATGAAGCAGGGCACGATGGAAATGCCAAAGAAAAAGTTGAATTCATTGAAAAGGTAGATCAAGTTGTGATGAGCGAGCTTCTTAAATTGGAAGACTGCTACATCTTTTTAACTGCAGATCATGCAACCCCTATTTCTGTTAAAAACCACTCAGGAGACCCTGTCCCAATATTAATCAACGGCCCTGAAGTTAGAGTGGATGATGTCTGTGAATACAACGAATATGCTGTAGCAAAAGGTGGCATGTGCAGAATCAGAGGTGCAGATGTAATGAACATACTTACCGATTTAATGGGATACGCACATAAATTCGGAGCTTAAACCCTTATCAGTACAAATCATAATTATGGAGTTAAACTATGGCAAATAAGAAACTCTTTGGAACTTCTGGAATCAGAGGAAAAATCGGTTCAGAAATCAATTCAGAATTGGCATTGAAAATAGGTAAATCATTAGCCAAATACTTGAACAATACTGGAAAAGTTGTTATTGGATTTGATACCAGAACTACAAACAGAATGCTTGAACAGGCAATTACCGCTGGACTTAACGAGCATGGTGTAGATGTGATTAAAATTGGTATGGTTCCAACACCTCTTGTAGGATATGCAACTTTAAAGTTAAATGCTGATGCTGGAATAATGCTTACCGCATCCCACAACCCTTCAGAATACAATGGAATCAAAATCTGGAATAAAAATGGTATGGCTTATACACCAGAACAGGAAGAGAAAATCGAAGAAATCTACTATAATGAAGACTTCGGCTTTGTGGAATGGGATAAGATAGGAATCATTAGCCACAATGATGAAATCAGAAAGCAATATATAGATGACCTATTAGACATAGTAGATATCAAATCTGGCCTTAAAGTGGTTATTGACTGTGCATGCGGTGCAGGATCTGAACTTTCCCCAATATTATTCAGAAAAGCTGGCTGTGAAGTCATTACATTAAATTCACAAGTTGATGGATTCTACCCTGGAAGAAATCCAGAACCAAATATAGCAAACCTTTCAAGTCTTATGGCAACAGTTGTAGCAACTGGTTCAGACCTTGGAATTGCTCACGATGGTGATGCAGACAGAATGATAACCGTTGACGAAAACGGTAAAGTTTCAGACTTTGACAAACTTCTTGCTCTCGTATCCAAGAAATTTGGTGGGACAGTTGTAACTACAGTTGATGCAGGATTATGTATGGATGAGGCAATGGCTGAAGTAGGTGGAAAAGTTATCAGAACCAAAGTTGGAGATGTCAATGTCGCAGAAGTGATGATTGAGGAGAATGCAAGCTTTGGTGGAGAGCCCTCAGGAACATGGTTACATCAAGACTTCTGCATGTGTCCAGATGGAATATTGTCTGGTCTTAGAATGGCTGAAATCGTTTCCAAGGAAGGAAAATTATCAGAACTTTTAGCACAGTTCCAAGATTATCCCCACTTAAGAGAAAAGGTGACCTGTTCCAAAGAAGAAAAGATAGCAGTTATGGAAAATATGGAAAGCCTTTTATCTAATGCATTTGATGACATTTCTGAAATCAATACAATCGATGGTGTCAGATTGACTTTCAATGATGGAAGTTGGGTTTTAGTCAGACCTTCAGGTACTGAAGATTATGTAAGAATAACTTTAGAAGCTAAAACACAAGAAAAAGCAGAGGAAATCAGAGATACCTGTACTAAACTTATCAAGGAGAATATTTAATTATTCTCTACACTTTCTTTCTTTTTTTATAAAACGATTATTAGTTTTACTGATTACGAATAAATTTTTTTAAAATCAAAAAAGATTTGTGATAATCGGAATAAGAGCAATAGTGAAAAAAAATAGATAAAAATAGATAAAAATAGATAAAAATAGTAAAAATAGTAAAAATAATAGATAAAAAATTAAAAAAAATAAAATAAATAAAAGAATTCTAGAAAACTTAATCGTCTTCGGTAATGATTCCTTCAATACCTGCAGCACATTGAGGGCATACCCAGTCATCTGGGAAGTCTTCGATAGGTCCTGCTGGTACTTTGTAAGTTTCATCTCCGGTTTCAGAATCCCATGTGTATTCACAGTGCATACATACATATTTTACCATATAATCACCTTTTTTAAATAATTTAATTAAACAAAGTATTAGTTAATTAACTATAATCCTAATATGTATAAACTAATATAAAAAACTTTTTTAATTTATATGATTCAACATTGCACGAACAATAATTGCACTTAATTCCATAGATAACATGAAGACATTGAAAAAGTATATTAAATACTAAAAAAGTTTAAAGAAAGAGAGAATGAATGAAAAATAAATTTCATTCAAAAATTTCCATTAAAATTATCCGTCCACAACATTATAGCTTGAATAACAATTCTCTGCTTTGAAAAATTCATTTCCATAAGTTCTTGCCCTAGCAGTATGATTTCCAACATCAAACCAATTTGGATAAAAAACTTCTCCATGACCGTTAACAACTTCTATTTCCTTAGTCCAAACATACTGTCCAATCCTACGGTTACATTTCCATTGAATCTTTTATCTGCATCAATTACAACTTGGACTAAAGAATCAGATTTTGCGACAATCAACAACATGAATGCTTAGCTTAGGGGCTGCCTTTTCTACAGCAAAAACCTTTTTGAACTCCACATGGTATGAAAATGTCATCCCCAGAATAACTGACCCAAACAGTATAATTGCCTATATCATTAATTTCAGGCATTTTCAAATTCAAGATTGCCGTTTTCCATTTGTGCAAAAAATCTTTCGGAAGATTGAGGGGATTCAATTATTACAGTTCCATTAACTGATTTGTTTGAATGCACTTGACTATAGGATGTTCATCATATTGAATATCATCAATAGACACACTTAACTCAGGATTGGTATTCCCATATACTCTAAACATTGATTCAGAACTTTCTGGGGTAAAAATATCATCACCTTCATAATCAACAACAGCATGGTATCGCCCAGGAGTCAAATTAACAATCTCTGCACAACCAATTCCATTCTTAAATTTAATTGGAACGTTTTTTGAATTGTTTAGCTTAATATTAGCTGTGCCGTTGAATCTTTTATCTGCATCAACATTAATAACAACTTTATTTCCATAAACGACACTATCAATATAGCTAATCCTAAAATTAGGCTTAAGCTTATTACAGTGAATGTTGTAGTGATTTCCTGTGGATCAAATTTTGAATCTCCAATGGTGTAAAGCTTGACCTCATATGTTGCTGGCTTCAAATCATACTCATGAAATTGATATTTCATATAACCCTCCTTAATAGCAACCGCATAACTGTTTGAAAAACCAGGACATTCCATTCTAACCCTAGCATAAAGTTCATATCCGCCCAAACTTTCACAACAGACACTTCACCATAGTCAATATCTGCGATATGTGCACTTAAATTTGGGGAAAATTTTGATAGATTAACTTGAGAACTGTTGACATCACTACCATTTACAATGTTTGTCTTATTGTCACCGCCGTCATCATTATCCACATCTTCAGCTGGATTAATGTCAACACCAATTGAGTTTGAAACATTTACTAAACTACTTGTTTCATTTTCTTTATGATTGACATATTTATTATTGCTATCATGATTTAAGTCAATGGCATCTAAAGGAGTTAAACAAAACATAGCAATAATAAATATGCAAGCAAATTTTAAAAAAGATTTCTGCATAATATTCCTTCAACTTTTTATTAAATATAATTTATTCTATAAGACACATTATAAATTATTTTTTGCATGCAAGCGCTACTTACATATAAATCTAAAATAAACAACAATTAAAAGCCCATTAACTAAAAAAAATCAATATTCTTATTTTAAAATAAAAACTTTTCTGTTTAAATGAAAAAATAAACAGCAATTAGACCTCTATATAAAATCAAACATTCAACTAAAAAAAAAAAAAAAAAAAAAAA
>CAJOMK010000095.1 GCA_905235495.1 uncultured Methanobrevibacter sp. | reverse complement strand
CTAGGTAAAAAATATGACGTTAGAAATACTTAAAAAAGGAACCAGTGAAAATTTCTTGCTTAAGCAAATCATTAAAAAGAATTTCACATCAAAATATAAGGACTCATTTATCGGAGTTCTTTGGAGTTTTCTAAACCCATTGATTGAAATGGCTTTATTGACAGCAATTTTCTCAGCAGTATTTGCAAAAAGTATTGAAAATTTCCCTGTTTACTTCTTAACAGGAAGAATAGTTATTAATTTCTTCAATAGTGGAACAAAAATAGCTATGAGATCAATTAAAGCAAATAGAAGTATTTTTAATAAGATTTTTGTACCTAGATACGTATTTGCATTAGGTGGAATCTGTTCAGAATTCCTGAATTTCCTGATGTCTGTAATTGTTCTTATTGCAATAATGATTTTGACCCGAGCACCTTTCTATCCTATGGCACTCTTATCAATAATCCCTATAGCAGTTTTATTCATGTTGATTACTGGAATAGGGTTGATGCTGGCAATTGTCTGTACTAAATTTTCAGATATTGAATATTTATATAAAATCTTCACATCTTTATTAATTTATGCATGTGCAATATTTTATCCTATTACCAGCGTGCCTCAACCTATGAGAGGATATATGGAACTTAATCCGGTTTATGGAATTATAGCACAATTAAGATCATTTGTAATGCAAGGGCAAATGCCATCTACAAAGTTAATGTTAACTACTTTTGTATTTTCCCTAATTATTTTCATAATTGGAGTGTTAATATTCCGTAAATATCAAAATAGAATTACATTAGAACTATAAATTTGGAGAGATTAAGATGAGCGATACTGAAAATGAAGTTAAAAAGATTAAAACTCAAATCATCCCAGCCATTCACAATACAGTTTCTCTTCAAGTTTATTTAAAAACCGAAGATGACAAGGCCATTGCAAATAAAGAGGTCATTTACAAGTTTGTAAGTGAAGGTGGAGAAGATAAGATATATAAAAGAACTACCGATGAAAATGGTAAAGTTCATTTAACTCTTAATTCCAATAAGGATGCAACCATAGAAGTCTTATTCGAAGGTGATGAGGAGTATGAAAAGACAAAAGTCACAACTCTTAAAGTCCAACCTTCCAAAGAAGAAATGGACAGAAAAAATAAGCATCCCAGCCAAAAGATAAAGAAAGAGAAAGCGGATGCAAAGAAAGAAGCTAAAAAATTAAAATTGATTGAAGAATATAATGAACATCAAAATTATCTTCAAACTACAGGTCCAAGCAATATTGCAATTGAATTGAAGAATGTTTCCTTAAGCTTTAAGATAAGCAATGATAAAATTGACAACCTAAAGGAATATGTAATTAGGACTATCAATGGAAGCAAGGAAAAGAAAACTACTTTTAAAGCTACCGATAATGTCTCCTTTAAAGTCTATAAAGGTGAAAAGATTGGTCTTATAGGTTTCAATGGTGCTGGAAAAAGTACATTGCTTAAGATCATTTCTGGAGTTTACACCCCTGATGAAGGAGAGGTAATAATCAACGGAAACATTGCACCTTTATTATCCTTAGGTGCAGGATTCGATAAGAATTATTCCGGAAGAGAAAACATTTTTCTAAACGGTGCAATCATTGGATATGATGAAGAGTTCCTTAAATCCAAATATGATGAAATCCTTGAATTTTCTGAACTTGGAGACTTTATCAACTTGCCTGTGAAAAATTATTCCTCAGGTATGTTATCCAAACTTGGATTCTCTATCGCAACAATTGTAGAGCCAGATATCCTTATTCTTGATGAAGTTCTTGGTGTAGGGGACATCACATTTAAAAAGAAAAGTAAAGAAAAGCTACAATCTTTAATGGCTTCCAATACTACAGTATTGCTTGTTTCCCACACAATCAGTGAAGTCAGAAATATCTGTGATAAGGCAATATGGATTGAAGAAGGTAGAGTAAGAGAAATAGGGGAAGTAAATTATATCTGCGATAAATATGAAGCAGAAGCTAAAAAGGCAAGCAAAGAAAAAACCAAAAAACTCAAACCTCAACGTTTCTAATTTTTTAGCTATTATTTTTAATAGCTGCCCTTTTATTAATATATTATTTTTTATTTATTGAAAAAAACTATTTTTAAAATAAGATTTTAGATTTAAATAAAAAAAAAAGAAAAAGCTATTTTTTAAAGGTTCTAACTATCTTATCCTTAGTAATCTTAAATAAAACACCTACTCCATGAGTTACAGGATCCTTTGTAGAACCATCAACATCATAGCGAACTGTAATAGGAACTTCCACTATTTTTAATCCTGCTTCAGCAGCATCCACAAGCATTTCACTTTCTATTCCAAAACCAGTATCCTTGAATCTAAAAACATTCTTGGTCTTTGGAGAAAATGCCCTGAAACCGCTTTGAGAATCGGTGATATTGATTCCTGCAGAAATATTTGTAGCAATATCCAAGACCTTCTGTCCCACTCTTCTATAAGCAGGAGTGTTTTCTTCAGGCCCATTCATATACCTGCTGCCATTGACTAAATCTGCACCTTCCTCAAGGATTGGCTTAAACAAAAATGGAATCTCATTAGGATTATGTTGGCCATCCCCATCAATCGTGACAATGATGGAATCATCCCCAACAGCCTTAAAACCTGATTTTAATGCTTCACCCTTACCTAAATTAGTTTCGTGACTGATAAGTTCAGCACCAGCACTCAATGCAACTTCTGCAGTATTGTCAACACTTCCATCATTAACAATGATGACCTTGTCCACATATCTTAAAGTTGCCTCAATTACATCAGATAATGCCTTTTCTTCATTATATGCAGGTATGATAGCTACAATATTTGCCATTTTATCACTTTTATAAAAATCAAATTAATATTGAAAAATAATGAAAAATAATAAATATTCAAACTAAACTAGAAATAAAAATAAAAAAATAAAGAATTAGAGAATAAGATTAATTATTTAATCTTCGATTCTGTAATACCATTTCATCCATTCAACAGTTCTTTTGATTCCTTCTTTAGGAGAAACTTTAGGATCGTGTTTTAAATCACGAATAGCCTTTGAGAAATCAATGGTTTTAACCTTTGTAGTGAATTCTTCAGCAGGTGTGTAAGTCACTAATGAATCATCAATTCCAACTGCTTCTAAAACCAAGTCAGAATATTCTTCAATGGTCATTTCCCATTCCTGTTTACTTCCAACATTGTAAACTTCACCAGGAATGAAATTATCCACAATATTTGCAAAGGTATTTGCAGTGTCTTCCACATAATCGATAATTCTTTTATGACCTTTATGAACAGAATAAGGCAATCCATGAAGTGCTTTATAGATAAAAATAGGTATGAAACCTTTATAAGGGGAATAAGCCTCATGAGGACCATAACAGTTTACAGGACGAACCCTTATAGTTTCAGTTCCAAACATGGTAGCTGAATTCATGCACATCAATTCACCAGCCCATTTAGAAATTGCGTAATCATTCATTTGGTAAGTGTCTTTGATTGGCCTGTTTTCCATTACATCTTCAGTCATGATTCCTTCATAGTCACCATAAACTTCAGCAGATGAAAATGAAATCATTCTAAAACCTAACTTCTCTTGAAGACGGATCATATTTTTCAAACCGATTACATTTGTTTCCCAAAGGTTTTCATAGTATCCTTCACCATTCCATCTACCATATTCAGCAGCTAAGTTATAAACGTAATCAAACTTCTCGTTATCATCAAATATTCTCTCCATTTGACGATAGTTACGAATATCCCCTCTTACATAATCAGAGTATGAATCAGAATATAAATCCGCTTCATCTTCATGATGCAATAGATCAACGGATAATACTTCATGCCCTCTGCTTCTAAGTTCTTTTACAAGGTTAGTGCCTATAAATCCACTTCCACCAGTTACCATAATTCTTTGAGTTTCCATAAAAACACCCTTTAATATTAAAAATAAATTTTCAAATAATAATTTTAAAAAATATTAAAATTAAAAAAATTATAAAAATTATAAAAATTATAAAAATTATAAAAATCAAACCATTTACAAAAATAAACCAATTTAAATATTAAACTTCATCCTCATCCAAACTTTTAGGCTTTTTGCCTCTTACTCTGGCAAAAAATCCCAAATCCTCAAATTCATTTAAGGTAAATTTCAACTGTGCCATTTTGGTATATGCAATATCCAAACGGTTTTCCAAAGAGAATGTTCTTTGATTTTGACGTATTCTTGCTTTCTTGAATTCCTTTTCCAATCTTGCAATTTCAGAATTAGCCTCATTCAACTCTTTTGTCAACTTATTGTTAAGTTCAGTCAACTTCTCATTATCCTCCCTTTCAGTGTTAAGATATCTTCTAAGGATATCAATTCTGTGCTTAAGCTTTTGAGTTTCAAGAGCCAATTCATCAATATCATATTGCCTGACTTCCAATTCCAAGGATTCAAATCTCATAATGTCCTGTGAAAGCCTTTGCCTTTCAAGGGCAAAATGCTCTATCCTATCTTCATAGGATTCACATCTTTCCTTAAGAATACGATTCTCTTTCCTATATTTGGAAAGCTCTACCTTCAACTCTTCTATTTCTTCTTGCGGATCTTTTTCACCTATCATTCAATCACATAGTAAATTAATAGGAATATCTAAAATTTAGATATTTTTGAATAAATAATCAAATTTATTATAGATTAATCAAATTTTAGATTATTTCTTCATGAATAAATTTTAAAAGTATATCTCTGGCTTCTTTATCTTCCAAAGCAATCCTCAAAGAGGATTTCAACCAATCTATACGGTTACCAATATCATAGGATTCACCAGTGAAGACTTGACCATATATCTCATCCAATTTGGATAATGCATCAGTCAATTGGATTTCTCCACCATAACCAGGTTCGACTTTCTCAATGCAGTCAAAGATATCTGGAGTGAGAACATATCTTCCCATAATAGCCAAATTACTTGGTGCAACACGAAGAGGTGGCTTTTCAACCAATTTATCAATCTTATAAATGTTTTCTTCTATCTCTTCACCACCGATGATACCATATCTTTCAACCTTTTCATCAGGAACTTCCTCTAAAGCAATGACTGATTTTTCATACTTGTTATAGATGTCAATCAATTGTTTAGTGCAAGGAACCTTATCTTTGGTAATAGTATCCCCTAACATGACAACAAAAGAATCATTACCTACATGTTTCTTTGCACAATATATAGCATCACCAAGACCCTTTTGCTTTTTCTGTCTGATGAAATGAATATCAGCCAATTCGGAAATGTATTCAATTTCCTTCAAGAAGTCTTCTTTTCCTTTTGTCTTTAAATGATGCTCCAATTCAAAAGATCTGTCAAAATGGTCTTCAATAGACCTTTTACCTTTACCTGTAACGATTAAAATGTCATCGACACCAGAATTTACAGATTCTTCTATTACATATTGGATAGTTGGCTTATCATAAACAGGCAACATTTCCTTTGGTTGAGCTTTAGTAGCAGGCAAGAATCTTGTTCCTAAACCTGCAGCTGGAATAACCGCTTTCATAAAAACACCTCAAATGAATTTTTTTTAATTTTAAAGTTATTATAATAATACTTTATAAATATAAATATATAAATTTGATTAAAAAAAAAAAAATATGAAATCCAATAAAATAATCGTGAATTAAATAAAAAATAATTAAAATTAATCTAAAACAAGCAATATAGAAAAAAAATAGAGAAAAAATTAATCAAAATAACGAAATTAATGAAAAAATAATCAAATAAAATTATAAAAATGGTGCAGGGGACGGGAATCGAACCCGCGAAGGGACTAACCCACTAGGCCCTCAACCTAGCGCCTTTGACCGCTCGACCACCCCTGCATAAAAACAGAAAAAGAGTATAGTACTATATAATATATTTATTATCGTATTTAAATATTACTACAAATTTAAATAAAAAAAATTGGTTAAATATCAGATTAGCTCAATATTCACATCCATATATTCGCCATTATCCAAATCTGCAATCAAATATCTGTTTAAATCAATAGCTGCCTTATTAGATTTAATCATTAAGGTTCTAGAGCATACAAATGTACTTTTTCTACAAACAATATCTGTCGGATGAGAAAGAGTCAAATCATGGTGACCATACCCTACAATCTTATCTGATGCATTTGGAGTATTCAGTTCAACTATGACCTTAGTGTCATCATTAGCCAATTTATTCTTGAATTCCTCTGGAAAGTCCTCCATGGACTTATCAATGTCCAAACCTATAATACAGTCTCCAGCTAAGCTAAGATCATTGTCCTTTGTGATTTCAAAAGTGGATTTATGCAATGACAATACATTCTTATGTCCCTTTGCCCTAATTTTAAAATTCATAATAGAACTTATGAAAATTATTTTATAAAAATATTTTTAAAAAATGGAAAACAAATGGTAAAGTGAGGAGATATAAAGATGATTTTAAATACTGGATTGCGAACAGACATACCAGGATTTTTCAGCAAATGGTTCTACAATAGAATTGATGAAGGATTTGTATATGTAAGAAGTCCATATGCTAAAAACCAAATCTATTCATATAAATTGAATCCGGAATTGATTGATTGCATCATATTCTGTACTAAAAATCCTCAGCCAATGTTTCAAAGTCTTGAAAAAATTGATAAGTTCAATCAATTTTGGCAAATAACAATCAATCCATATGAAAAGGAGATAGAACCTAATGTGCCTCCAGTTGATGATGTTTTGGAAAGCTTTAAGTATCTATCAGATAAATTAGGAAAGGAAAAGGTGTCACTAAGATATGATCCTATTTTCATTAATGAAGAATACAGCTTGGAAAGTCATATTGAATCATTTGAATATATTGCAAACTCAGAATATACAACTGAAGCAGTCATAAGCTTCATTGACCTATATGAAAAAACAATACGCAATTTCCCTGGCGTAAGGGAAGTGAATAAAGAGGAAAGATTAAAGATAGGAGAAGAATTTGCAAGAATTGGAAGAGAAAATAAGCTTAATATCAAAACCTGTGTTGAAGGAACTGAATTGGATAAGTTTGGCCTTGATTCCTCAGGATGCATGACAAAAGAAGTTGTTGAAAGGACAATTGGAAAGAATCTGAATATCCCTAAACAAAAGGCAAGAAATGGTGAATGCTATTGCCTTTTGAATAATGACATAGGCTCTTACAACACTTGCAATCATGGATGCCTATATTGCTATGCAAATTCAAACATGAAATTGGTGAAAAGAAACCTAAAGTTGCATAATCCAAATTCACCTCTTTTGATAGGTGAGATAGAAGAGAATGATAATATAAGGGAAATGAATCAAAAAAGCTTTATTGATACTGATAAAAGCAAACAGACTAAATTAATCTAAAAAAATGTGATAAAGTTGCATTAGTTCTCAAAAACAGTGATGATGCACTTCAAAACTTGAAAAACTTGAAAAAATAATAGAACACTAACACATCATCACAAAATCACAAATGCATAAAAACATTTAGTTAATTTAATGAAAATAACGACCAAATATATTAAAATTAAATCACAAAGTTGTAAAATTATGAAAGGTACATACTGTTTAATAATAGTGATGAGAAAAAGTGAGAAACTTAAAATAGGTAGTCTATATCAAGACCATAATTTTAAGAAAGGTTACTATGTTTACATTGGATCAGCAATGAATTCACTTACAGCAAGAATAAATAGGCACTTGTCTGATGAGAAGAAAATGCATTGGCATATAGATTACCTTTTAAAAAGTGAGAATAGTGAAATCAGAGATGTGCTGTTCAATATTTCTGATGAAAAGATAGAATGTGATCTGGCATCCAAAATATCCAAAAATGGTGAGAAAATAGCTAAATTCGGGTGTTCCGATTGCAATTGCAATTCCCATTTGAGATATTTTAAAAGAAAAAGAGATGCTGTAAATTCTGTAAAAAGTGCATATGATGAATTAAATATTGAATATCATAATTTAAACTATTTTAAAAAAAGAATTCTGATGAATTAAAAAATAAGATAAAAAAAGTAAAATAAAAAAAAAGTTGATAAAAAGTAAAAAAATAAGATAATAAAAAGTAAAGTAAAAAAAAAGTTGATAAAAAGTAAAATAAAAAAATAAGATAAAAAAAGAAAAAATAATCCATTAGTCTAAGAATGACTTAAAGAAATTTTCAAAATCTTCATCTTCCATTGGTTCTGGAGTTGAAAAATTATCATTGTTGAAGATATCACTTGCTAATTTTCTATAATCTTCTGCTTCATTTGACTGTGGAGCATATTCAACAACAGTCTTTGCATCCAATTCACTTCTTTGAATCAAATTACTTCTTCCAATAACTCCAATAACTTGAGTATTGATTTCCTTTGCAAAGGAACTAACTATTTCCTCTTCATTTTCAATCCCCTTGCAATTGCAAATGATTCCACCAAGATTTCCTTTTAGCTTTTTGATTCCTTTTGAAATATTGTTTGCAGCATATAAGGACATGTATTCCCCAGAGGATACAATAAAGACTTCATCAGCGTAATCCTCTCTAAGAGGTACAGAAAATCCTCCACATACAACATCACCTAAAACATCATAAAGGATAACATCAAACTCTTCGTCAAAGGCATTCAAATTCTCTAAACGTTTCATTGCAACTATTACACCACGTCCTGCACAGCCAACTCCTGGTTCAGGACCTCCGCTTTCAACACATTTTATTTGATTGAATCCTTCAAAAACCAAATCAGAAAGTTCTGGGTTTTTATTGTCTTTTAATGTATTGACAATTGTAGGAATTCTTTTACCGCATAATGTTCTTGTAGTATCTGACTTTGGATCACAGCCAATTACCATTACCTTCTTATCATCTTCACTATAAGCTGCTGCAATATTAGCCACTGTAGTACTTTTGCCGATACCACCTTTTCCATAAATAGCTATTTTCTTTTGTCTTTTCATCTTTACACCAATCAGTCTTCTCTAGGAATCAATTTGTAAACAAAATCACTTTCCCTTAATTTTTCATCAATAGCTATTGCTACATTAGAACCTTTTAAAGCATTTTCAATAGCTTTTCCATCAATTTGCATAGAATCTATTACATGAGTGATTGAACCTGTTGTAGGTCCTTGAATCATAATCTCATCACCAACAGCTAAATCATCCCATATCTTAAGTTCTGCAACCTTAATATTATTATAATAATTTACAACCTTAGCTATGTCCTTCTTAATGAATTTGGATTGGTTGTTTTCACTGATTTCATAAGGAACATCAAAGTAGAATCCGGTATCATAGCCTCTGTTGAATACCTTCATCAGATCTTCCATCCATTGTGGATTGTACTTATAATTTTCAGGGTCATTTTGATATGAGTCAATAGCTTCCCTATAGACCTTAACAGCTGTTGCCACATAATCTGGAGATCTTGCTCTTCCCTCTATCTTAAATGAATCAATGCCTGCATCTATAAGTTCTGGAATATGTTCTATCAAAGCCATATCCTTTGGAGAGAAGAAATTTGTCCTATAGGAATCATCATATGAATTTAATATTATAAATGATTCATCATCACATTCGGACGTGTTGATGACATCATCATTTTCATCTTCTTCAAAACTTAATTTCCATTCCTTTCTGCAAGGCTGGAGACAATCTCCACAATTTGCACTTCTGCCATAAAGTCCATAACTCAAGAAGCATCTGCCGGATATTGCCATACACATTGCACCATGAATGAAAACCTCAGTTTCAATGCTTGAATCTGTCTCTTTGAGCTTTTTGGTAATTTCCTTTATCTCCTCCAAGGACAATTCCCTTGAAAGAATAGCTCTTTTGGCACCTAATCTTTCCAATGTCTTTAATGCATAGAAGTTAGTTGTATTCTCCTGAACGCTTACATGGGCTTCAAGACCGTTTTCAGTTGCAAGATCTATCAAGGCAATGTCAGATAGGATAATTCCATCAGCACCATACTCCTTAATGTAAGGCAATTGCCCCTTAAGCCTTTCAATATCCTTGTCCTTCATTATGGTATTTGTACAGACATATAACTTAGCCCCATACTCCTTTAACATTTCACTTGCCTTTTTGATGCCTTCCAAAGAGAAATTGCTTGCATTAACCCTCATATTTAGCTCTTCAAAGCCAATATAAACTGCATCAGCACCATTTTTCAATGCACTGGTTAATGAAATGAAATTTCCTGCAGGAGCCAATAACTCTACCATAAAAAACAACTCGTAAAAATTATTAAAAACACTTGAAAATCTTATAAATGCCTAAATATAAAAAATCCTAAAAATACTCAGAAATAACCTTTAATAATAATTTAAAAAAATAAAAGATAAATATAAAAAATTTAAAGGATGAAGATTATTTTTCTTCATCTGTTGGACCTTAAATGGTCTGATAATAATCGTAGTATGATTCAGCTTCCAAGTCCTCAGGTATTTCAGTTGGATACTCTTCAGTTATGCATCCTAAACATAAGTCATCTCCATCAATGCCAATTGCTTCAATAAGAGCCTCTGCACTGATGTAACCTAAGGTTTCAGCACATAATTGCTTTCTGATTTCTTCAACTTCCAAATTAGCTGCAATCAATTCCTTCTTGGTAGCTAAAGCAACACCATAGTAACATGGTGAAATAACTGGAGGACAACCAATCAACATATGAACCTCTTTAGCACCTGCTGCCTTAAGGATTCTGACTAAAGACTCTGAAGTGGTACCTCTAACGATACTGTCATCAATAACGACAACACTTTTTCCTTCAAGTTCATTTTTCAATGGATTTAACTTAAGCCTTACAGCAATTTCACGTTCTGCTTGAGTAGGCATAATAAATGTCCTTCCAACATATCTATTCTTGATTAGGCCTTCACCATAAGGAATGCCTGAAGCTCTTGCATAACCAATAGCTGCAGGAATGGATGAGTCAGGAACAGGTAAAACTAAATCTGCTTCAATAGGGTTTTCTTTATATAATGCTTCTCCAATTCTAAGTCTTGCATTGTAAACGCTTCTCTCGTCAATCACACTGTCTGGACGAGCAAAGTATACATATTCAAACATACAATGTGCTCTTCTGGAACCTTTTGCAGATGGCAAGATATAAGAATTGATCTTATTGCCCTTAAAGTATAGCAATTCACCAGGTTCCATATCACGAATGATTTCTGCATCTATAACATCAAATGCAACAGATTCAGATGCTACTACAAAATGGTCTCCGGTTTGGCCTAAAATTAAAGGTTTCATTGCCATAGGATCTCTTAAAACATATAATTCATCATTGAGTAAAATAACTAAGGAATAGGAACCGATTAATTTCTGAGAAACATTGTCAATGACTTTGAGAATGTCATCTTCATTTTTGAATTCCTCTTTGATTAAATAACAGACAACTTCAGAATCAGTGCCTGATTTGAATTCGTATCCTTTTTTAATTAAATCATCTCTTAAAGAACTTGAATTTACAATATCTCCATTGTGAGCCATAGCGATGAATCCATCATTCAATTCTGTATAGAATGGCTGTGAGTTTTCTATTTTTGATTGACCAGTTGTTGAGTATCTTACATGACCGATACCTACATTACCAGCTAAGCCTTTGATTAAATTATTATCAAAAACATCAGTTACCAATCCCATTCCAGAGTGGAAATTCAACCCATAGTTAATATTATGAGTAGCTATACCTGCAGATTCTTGTCCTCTATGCTGTAAAGCATATAAACCATAATAAATTAAGTGAGAAACATCCATAAGTCCATCTTTAGAATGTATTCCAACAATACCACATTTATCTTTCAATATATAATCTCCATTAACCCTATTAAGACATAAAAATATTTTTTTTAATTTCTTATAATTATTGTAAATATAATATTAAAATTAACTTAAATAAAACAATTAAGTTAAAAATAATAATACATAAATATTTATAATTTTTCTAATATTTATAATAATCTTTTTAGTAAAAAATTTAAAA
>CAJOMK010000094.1 GCA_905235495.1 uncultured Methanobrevibacter sp. | reverse complement strand
AAAGAAAATGAATTTAGAATAAAAAGATTATTCTAAACTACCATTTATTACACCAAGCTTTTCTTGGTCTTCATCATATGATGAACCGATCATTTCACCAGTTGCATTATCAAATTGACGGAATCCACCATCTTTGTAAGTGACTTCACGATAGTATCCTTCACCATTTTGATAGTTGAACTTAACAATTTCACTTACAATATCACTGCCACTACCTGAAGAACCGCCTGATCCATCAGATGATGTCACTTTTTCTACTTTATTTGCAACTTTATGAAAAGTGCCGGTGTCTCCTCCATCAGTAACATCTGCAATTTTATCCGCAAATTTAACTGCAAATGTGCCACCTACAATAAGTATTGCAACAATACCTATTAAAACTAGAACAAATCTTTTCATTATATCCCCTCTTTAATCTTTCATTAACTTATTTGACAAACCTTATTAAAATAATTTTCTATTTAAAAAAAAAAATAAGTGAAAAATAAAAGAAGAACATTTATGAAAAATAAAGAAAAAATAAGCGATGAATAAAAAAATATCGATTAAAGAGATTTGGAAATTTCTTCCAAATCACCAATAAGTTCAATTAAATGTTCTTTTTTAATATGATTCATTATAATGACCCTAATAGCTTTAGGATAAGAGGAACAGGAGATTTTCCAATTTCTCTCTTCAAGCAAGTCAGCTAATTCCCCAGTTTCCAATTTAGGATGATTAAATGAAACAATATTCAATTTAGGTTCAACAATTAATTCATAACCTAACCTTTTAATGTTATCCTCTAAAAAGTGAGTTTTTTCTAGTGCTATTTCAGCATTACGTGCATAACCCTCCTTGCCTAAGAATTTCATAACTGAGTATGTTGCAGCGGAAGCCGCTCCTAAACGGGTACCTACTATAGTTGATTGATTCTTGATGGTCAAATAAGGTGAATCAACTGACATTGCATCCAAATAAGATTGGTCCCTGAACAATATTCCTCCGGATGGAATTGGAGACAATCCCATTTTGTGAGGGTCAACTGTAATAGATCTGACTCCTTCAATTGAAAAGTCAAATCTTGGCAAATCATATCCCTTTTCAATCAAGAAAGGAATTGAGAAACCACCAAATGCAGCATCCACATGCAAATGAATGTCATTCTGGACAGCTATTTCAGATAATTCCTCTATTGGATCAATCATACCTAATTCAGTTGTTCCTGCAATACCCACAATAGCTACAGTATTGTCAGTGATGCTTTCTTCCACAAGCTTTGGATCGATACGGTAATTTTCATCCAAATCAACACAAATCAAATTTAGATTAAGCATATCCGCTGCCTTTTTAAAGGAGAAATGAGCTGATTTAGGAACTATTAATTCCCCATCTTTTAATCCCTTATTGTCTCTTGCAATATTCCTTGCAGATCTTATCGCCATAATATTAGCTTCAGTACCGCCAGTTACCATATGACCTGCTGGATTTTCAATGGATAAAATAGAACCAATCATACCTAATACTTCATCTTCAATCAATTTGGTTCCCTTAAAAAGACCTGGATCTCCTAAGTTGGAGTCAATAAATTTAAAAAAAGCCTCTTTTGCAATAGGATGTGCTTCTGTGCACATAGAACCTAATATTCTTCCATCAGAATATTTGCAGTTCATTGCCTGAAATTTATCTAATTGATTAAAAATTTCATCGGGAGATAATGGTTTATCATTCATAAAAATTACCTGAAATTTAAAATAAAAATATATTATTTTTTTAATATCATCAAAAACAAATCAACTTAAAAATTGAAAAAATAACTAAAAAACTAAATCGGCTAAAATAATATTAAAAAAATAATACAATTTCAAAAAAATAAAAAATAAAGATTTAAAAGATTGAGCTTTTAAATCAATGCATTTAGAATTACAATTGTTTCCTTGCTGCATCGAGCATAATTTTCTTTTCAACTCTTGCAACGGTTTTTCTTACTTCTTCTACTGCGTCAGTATTAGAAGATACACTGGTAATTCCAAATTTAACAAGTTTTTCAACAATATGAGGTACACTACCTGCTTGACCACAGATACTGCATGTTACACCTGCTGCTACACAATGCTTAATAGTTCTTTCAATTAAAGCCATTACTGCAGGGTGTTCTTCTCTGTAGTGCTTTGCAACAAGGTCATTGTTTCTGTCCACTGCAAGAGTGTATTGGGTCAAGTCATTTGTACCAAGACTTACAAAGTCAATTCCTTCTGCAATGTATTCATCAATGAGAATAGCTGCTGCAGGAATTTCTACCATCATACCAAATTCAACATCAACATGAGGTTCCATACCTACTTCCCTACATAATTCTTTAGCTCTTCTGAGTTCAGATGGATGTTGTGATAATGGAATCATGATTCCAATGTTTTTGTAACCTTTATCGTGAAGCTTTTTGATTGCTTTAAATTCAGCTTTTAAGATTTCAGGTTCATCCAATTCTCTTCTGATACCTCTCCAACCTAACATTGGATTGTGTTCTCTAGGTTCACCTTCTCCACCTTCAAGGGTGATGAACTCATCAGTAGGAGCATCAAGAGTTCTGTACCATACAGGTTTTGGATAGAATTCATCTGCTACTTTCAATACACCTTCAGCAATCACATTCACCAATTTGTCCTCGTCACCATCAAGGATGAATTTTTTAGGGTGAACACCAGTGGATAACATCATGTGTTCGGTTCTAAGTAAACCTACACCGTCAGCACCAGTAGCTGCTGCCTTAGGAGCTGCTTCAGCCATACTTACATTAGCTTTAACTTCAGTTACAGTGATTAATGGAGTTGCAGATACTCGTACTGTAGCTTCAGAAGATTTTTCACTTACTGCATCTTTAAGGATACCTTTGTATACTAAACCTTTTTTACCGTCAGCAGTAACTTCGTCATTTTCCTTTAAGGTAGTGGTTGCATCACCGGTACCTACTACACAAGGAATTCCTAATTCTCTTGAAATAATAGCTGCGTGACAGGTTACTCCACCTTCATCAGTTACAATACCAGTAGCTCTTTTCATAGCTGGAACCATATCAGGAGTGGTCATAGTGGTGACCATTACGTCTCCTTCTTGAACTTTGTCAAGTTCATCAAGTTTTAAAATGACTTTTACAGTACCAGAAGCTAAACCAGGGCTTGCACCGAGACCTTTAATCAATACTTCCAAGTCGACTTCCTCTTCAGAATCCTCTTTTTTAGAGTCTCCTAAAGTAGTGATTGGTCTGGATTGTAATAAGAATAAGTTACCATCATGGAAAGCCCATTCAGTATCTTGAGGTTTGCCGTAATGCCCTTCTACTCTTTTAGCCATTTCAACAAGCTCAATTAATTCATCATCAGATAAAACTCTTTCGTTTCTTAAATCTTCAGGAACTTCAACTTGAATGGAGGTTCCACCTTCTTCATTAGTGAACATAGTTTTCTTATCACTAATGGTAACATTTAAGACTTCATTGGTTTCTTTATCTACAGCGTAGTTATCAGGAGTTACAGATCCGCTTACTACGGATTCACCAAGACCCCATGATCCTTCAACCAATGCAATGTTTTCACCAGTAGATGGGTTTACAGTAAACATTACACCTGCTTTATCGGAATCAACCATTTGTTGAACTACTACAGCAATATATACTTGAGAGTGTTCGAAGTTGTTTTCTTCTCTGTAGAAGATAGCTCTTGCTTCAAATAAGGAAGCCCAACATTTTCTTACATAATCAATAACATTTTCTATTCCTTGAACGTGTAAGAAAGTATCTTGTTGACCTGCAAATGAAGCTTCTGGCAAGTCTTCAGCAGTAGCGGAAGAACGGATAGCTACATCTGCTTCTTCTTCACCAACTCTTTGTGATAATTGATTGTAAGCTTCAATAATATAAGTGGAAATATCTTCAGGGATAGGAGTTTCAATAATGATGCTTTTGATTTCTTCAGCAGCTTCTTGAAGCTCTTTAGTGTTGTTGATATCTATTTGGTCTAAAATATCCATAACACTATTAAAAATTCCAGTATCTCTCATAAACTTATCATAAGTTTTAGAGGTTACTACGAATCCTGGAGGTACAGGAATGCCTGCTTGGGTTAACTCACCTAAATTAGCACCTTTTCCACCTGCAATACCTAAATCATCTTTGCTTAAATCTTCAAATTTTTTAACATACATTGTTTTTCACCCATTAATAAACACAATCTTAAACAAATTATACTAAAATTGAATGATAATAATGTTTGGATATACATTAAGTCCAAAAAATTTATTTCATTATGATAAATTAAGAATTTAAAATAAATTTAAAAGATTAAAATTTAAAAATTAACTAAAAAGTCAAAGACTTATTTAACTAATTCTGCACCTTTTTCAACAACGATTCTGCAAGAAACAGGCATTTTCATACCTGCTCTTTTAAGAGCGGTTTTAGCATCTTCGAAGTTTTTAGGGTTTACATCAATAGATATAATCTTTTGATTGGTTTTTACTAAAGCTTCTACACTGATTGCTTTACCGAAAGCATTTCTCATACCGCTTTGTACCCTGTCCGCACCTGCTCCGGTAGCCATAGGGTTTTCTCTTACGATGTTGTGAGGGTATACTCTTAATTTTAAGTGGTATCCTAATCTACCAGCAGATCTTTGCATGTATCTGTTGGATGCAACACGAGCTGCTTCTAAAGCATTGTGTCTAATTTGAGCTGGCTTTTTAACTGCTAAGGATACTCTTACTGGGAAATCTTCAGATAAGTTTCCCATATCATATTGAACAATTCTGTTGTTTGGTATTTTTCTAATATATTCTCTTCTTGAATAAGCACGAACCATTAATAGTCCTCCAATAATAATGATTAAGAATTAATGTGTAATGTGTACAAAACTTTTCAAATATTACACATTCAAAATGCCATATTTCAAATATAATCAAATTATATCATTTTTTAATCTAAAAAACACAATAATTCTTTTAAATTTTTTTATCGACTAAAAGTCGAAATATAATTGTTCTATCAGAACATGAAAAATAATAGCTATTATCTAAAGCATGACCCCATATTAAGAAAATATAAGCTATTAATTATACTCTTATTATCATACTTTTCTTGTGTTAGCCATATGAAATTGAGAAATTAATAATTGAATTTAATAATTGAATTTGGTAATCATATTATTAATAGTATATATTATTAATTTATAA
>CAJOMK010000093.1 GCA_905235495.1 uncultured Methanobrevibacter sp. | reverse complement strand
CGAGGATTTTATATGGAAAATCAGAAAGTTAAAACAATATTGAAATCTGTGGTTATCATAGCAATATTATTTGTTTTAGTTTTTGGTCTTAGAGCTCAAGCTGCTGATATTGGCGGAGTTCCTAATGAACTTAAAGCAAATTATATGGATGCTAATGGTCTTCCTTATTTCAGTGAAATGGACTCATACTTTAACTTAAGGATGACTCAGGATTATATGGATCATGGATATTTTGGTGATATTTTAGTAAATGGTTCTGGTTGGGATATGCATTCATACTACCCATCAGGACGGAATGTAGGTTCCTATCAGCCGATGATTGCAGTGGTAACTTCCTTTATATATGGAATAGTAAATATGTTCCAAGACATGTCACTTACAGAAGTTGCATTTTGGACTGGTGCGTTCATATCATCATTTGCAGTAATTCCAGTTTATATCTTCACAAGAAGAATTACTAATGATTATGGTGCATTTGCAGCTACTTTAATCGTAGTTTTAGGTCCTAACTATATTTCACACACATTTGCAGGATTTTTCGATACAGATATGTTTAACGTAACCTTACCTTTATTCTTCATACTCTTCTTCATTGAAGCGGTAAAAAGCGATAAGTTGGTTAACAGGATTATTTTCGTATTATTATCTGTTTTCACTATTGGAGTCTATTCCCTTTCATGGACTGGGTTCATGTTCTACCCTGCAGTAATGATATTGGTTATGATAGCATTCTTCATATTATGCTTCTATCTGAATATCTCTGTTTTAGAACCATTTAAAAATTATGATAACAAGTTAAGTTGGTTAGTCAATCAAAAAGAATTGTTCCCAACAATTTTAGTTATAGTATTAGGTCTTGTTGGTCTCTTGTTCACTGTTGGAATCGGCGGTATTTTTGATGCTATATCTGGTCTTATCGGTGGTTTTTCACTTTTAACCGCCGCACATGATGTATGGCCTAACGTATTTGTATCCGTTGCAGAGATGCAAAAGCCAAATCTCTTAGCTGGCGGACTTCCAGGTTCATTCTTGGCTAATACCAATGGTGTTATAAATGGGGTTGGTGGAATAATCGCTTTCTTTGGTGTGTTATTAGTATTATACACATTTATCCAAAGATTGCTTAGATTAAGATCTGTTAAGATTAAATCTGACCTTTCTAAACCACCTAAATCTAAACGTCAAGCTACTTCAGTAAGAAAAGAACAAGAAGAATTCAGAATTTCACTTGGTGATATTGGATCCTTCGGTTCAAGTGATGAAATCAATAAGAGTAAACGTTTAAACGTACTTTACTTATGCTTATTCCTAGTATGGATTCTTGCTTCTGTAGCAGCAGTAACTCAAGGTACTAGGTTTATTCAGGTATTAGTTGTACCAATGGGTATTTGTGCAGGTATTTTTGTAGGATATGCTGTTGATTATGTAAAATCAAATATTGATAATAATAATGTTTTATTATTGATAGCTCTCGTATCCGCTTTCTTAATTGCATTCCCAATTACTCAAATCGGTTACGGTCTTGATAATGCTAGGATGATAGGGTGGATTCTACAACATCTACATCTAAATGTGTTTCGTAGTTACGGTCTTGATAATGCTAGGATGATAGGTATGGTCGTACTTATTGTTCTTGCAGTTATTTCCGCTATAGTGATTTATGCTAGAAAATCCATCAAGGATTCTGATGTCTCTATTAAAAGAGCACTTGTTGTTGTCTTGATTACTTTAGCTTTAGTATCTCCAACTGTTTGTGGTGCTTTCCAAACTACCGCAGCTACTGTTCCGGGTTCAAGTGACCCTATGTGGAACGCAATGGACTATGTTAAAGAAAATTCTACTAATGATACAGTTATCATTTCCTGGTGGGACTTTGGTTACCTATTCCAGATTGCTTCTGACCACCCAACTTCCTTCGACGGTGGTTCTCAGTCAGGAGACCGTGCATACTGGGTAGGTAAGGCATTGACTACATCAGATATAGCCCAATCTAAAGGAATTCTGCAGATGTTGGGCACTACTGGTAGTAATGCTTCTGAGTTATTATGCAATTACACAGGAAGTAATGTAACTGCTGCTGATGCATTGGACAAAACCTTAGGTAAGAGTAAGGAAGATGCGAAATCAACTTTAATCAAAGATTATAATTTAACAGACAAACAAGCCAGTGTTGTTGTAAAACAATCACACCCATCCAATCCAAACAATGTCTCATTCGTTTTAAGTTCAGATATGATTGGAAAAGCTGGATGGTGGTCCTACTTTGGTTCATGGAACTTTGATACTCTGAACAGTACAAACTATCAGTATTATATGGCTTCAAATTATGTTACAATCAATCCTAATTCCCAAGGTAATATTACAGTTTTAAATGACAGCGGCATTTTATACAATGCTGAAGTTAAGAGAGGATCCAAAGTAACCAACACTAGTATCGACACTAGTACTACTGCTCAAATGAGTGCTTACTGGGATAAGAACGGCACTAAAGTTGACTTGAATGGAACTGAATACAACCCGCTTAAGGCAAGTAACCTCATTTGTATTGAAGACGGTTACTTAACTGGAAATACAACCTTGGATAAAGACGGAAACTACACCCTATACCTTTTAGGTTCTGGAAATGATTATACTGCTGTATTGATGGATAATGAACTTAAAGACTCTGTCTTTACCAGATTGTTCCTCTTAGGTGGTATAGATCAGGATTCCTTTGAATTATGTAACATGCAAGATGGAGTTTCTGTTTGGACCGTCAAATAATCTCAAGTTCTATAGCTTGGATAACGACAGAGAGGCACGTAAGTTAAATTATGTCTAAAATTTAAATTAAGTTATGGTTTGTAAGTTAAACTTGTCCATTAGTTTTTCTTATAATTTCTATAACTTTTCTTTTTCTTTTTTTATTTTTTTTAATTTCAAGAATTTTTTATGGATTAAATATTTTTTTATTACTAAAACGATTATTTTTTAAATTTATCTCCTATTTTTACCGTATATTTTATATGTTAATAATACAAAATTTATATTATAATAAAATATTATACATTTTAAAAACACATTTTTAACAAAATGTTTTAAAAACATTTAAAGTAGATTTTTAAAAACATTTAAAATAGATTTTTAAAAACATTATTTGTAATGTTTTAATCTTTATTAAAACAATTAATAAAACAATAAATTTAAACTCGATTCTTATTTCACAATAAATTATTTAATGGGGAGTTTATGTCTATAGAAGAAAAAATAAAAGCTATTGAAGAGGAAATTCAAAAAACACCTTATAATAAGGCTACTTCTCATCACATTGGTAAATTAAAGGCAAAAATTTCTAAACTTAAGGAAGAACAAATCAAAAGGAGTAGCGGTGGATCTAAAGGTGAAGGATTCCACATTAAGAAAAGTGGAGATGCTACAGCCGTTTTAGTAGGTTTTCCATCTGTAGGTAAATCTACCTTGCTCAATGAATTGACCAATGCTGAAAGTAAAGTTGGAGCTTATCAGTTCACTACTTTGGAAATCATTCCTGGTATTATGGAATATAATAATGCTCAAATTCAAATTTTTGACATTCCTGGAATTATTACTGGTGCTGCTGGAGGTAAAGGTAGAGGTAAAGAGATTTTGTCAGTGGCAAGAACCGCTGATTTGATTATTGTAGTATTGGACAC
Source organism: uncultured Methanobrevibacter sp. (assembly GCA_905235495.1). Taxonomy (GTDB): domain Archaea; phylum Methanobacteriota; class Methanobacteria; order Methanobacteriales; family Methanobacteriaceae; genus Methanobrevibacter. The sequence continues at coordinate 9,791 of CAJOMK010000093.1, read as the reverse complement.
TCTAAACCCACAGCATTTAAATGTTATCTTAAAAGAGCTTGATAATGTAGGTGTAAGGCCAAATCAAACAAAACCTGATGTTAAAATCAAAAAGACACGTAAATGTGGAATCAATGTATCAACAACAGTTCCTTTAACTCATTTAGATGAGAAAACAATCAGATCAATTATTAATGAGTATGGAATTCACAATGCAGATATATTGTTTAGGGATGACGTCACCATCGACCAGTTCATTGATGTGATTGAAGACAACAAGTCATATGTTCCTATGATGATTCTATTGAATAAGGTGGATTTGGTTGACCTTGATTATTTAAAGGAACTTCAAAAGGAAATTCCTGAATTCATACCTATTTCTGCAGATAAGAAACTCAATATCGATGCACTTAAGGAAGAGATATTTGATCGTGTAGATTTAATAAGGGTTTACTTGAAACCCCAAGGTAGAAAGGCGGATATGGAAGATCCTTTGGTATTAAGAAGAGGCTCTACAGTTATTGAAGCATGTGAAAAGCTTCATAGAGAGTTTGCCAAGAACTTCCGTCATGCTAAGATTTGGGGAACTTCAGTTAAATTCCCAGGTCAAAAGGTAGGTCCTGACCATGTCTTGGAAGATGAGGATGTCTTGCGTATCATTCTTAAAAAATAATCATATTTTATTTTTTTTTAATTTTTATTTAGTTAAAATATTTAGTTAAAATATTTGGATAAGATATTTAGATAAGATATTTAATAAAAACATAAGTGTTAATATGTCTATTTTAAACGATTTGTCAAAGGATACAGTTATTTTCATATCAGGCACTCCATGCACTGGTAAAACAACTGTTGCTGCAAACTTAAATGATTATTTATCTCAAAATGGATTCGATTCAAAGCTTATCAGAATCAACGATTTCGCTATTGAAAATGATTTGGTTTTAGGTGAAGACCCAGATAAGTTTTATAAAATCATTGACATTGATGGATTGAATGAATGTTTGAATGAGGAAATCAATCAAAGCAGCAATTGCATTCTAATGGTGGAGGGGCACTTGTCTCACCTTTGTGAAGGTGCAGATAAGATGATTGTTCTTCGTTTAAACCCAAGCATTCTTAAAGGCAGACTTGAGGAAAGGAATTATTCCGCATCTAAGATTCAAGAAAACTTGGAAGCTGAGGCACTTGCAGTCTGTTCTGCTGAAGCTTATGAGATTTATGGCGATGAAGTCAGTGAAATAGATGGCACTGAAAAATCAATTGAAGAGATACGTGATTTGATATTGGATATTGCAACTGATAATCTGGAATGTCCTGTTGGCTCAATTGATTACATGGAATGGCTTTTGAATCAATGAATAACTTATAAAATTAGATTTAAAAGTATGCTATGAAATTAGACTATAAATTTATACTTTTTTTAATAATTTTTATATTAAAAACCTTTTTATATAATAAAATACATATCTTATCTTAATATTCCTCTTGTACTATTATATTATAGGAATATTATTTAATTGCTTTATTTTTACATTGCTTTAAATCTGATTTCTCATCAAAATCTACTTTTATTTAGGCAATTAGTTATTTTAAAGAGATTATACTGTGTATGAGAGGAGTATCTATGGCTAGAGGAAAAAGACCTGATTGGATGATTGAAATAGCTCAAGAGAGGATGAATATTCTTTTCAATCGTGCAGAAGAAGAATATAAAGAGCATCCTGAAAGATCTCATAGGTATGTTGAGCTTGCTCGAAAGATTTCAAAGAAGTATAATACAAAGATTCCTCAAGCTTGGGGACGAAGATATTGTAAAAACTGTTACAAATTTTTGGTTCCTGGCCATAACTGCACTGTCCGGCTAATTAATAATGAAATTAATATTTTTTGTGGTGAGTGTGGCCAAATTATGAAAATTCCTTACATCAGGGAAAAAAAGTTAAAAAGGAGAGCTAAAAATTGACTCTTACACTTTCAAAAAAAGAGATTATGAATGAAGCTCGTTCCGCTATGACAATCAATATTGGAAAAGCTGGTGTTAATGACAATGTAATTGAAGAGATTAAACGTCAGTTAAAATCCAATCCTATTATCAAATTACGTTTTGCTAAAAATGTAGCAAGAAATAAAGATGATTTAATTAGCAGCATTGTTGAAGGCACAAAGGCTCGACTTATTGACGTTAGAGGGAATGTTGCTGTTATTTATAAAAAGCAATCCAATTAGATTACTCACTTAGAGTTACAGACACCAGTCTTAGGTGAGTTAAGATAACTGGATTAGAAACATATTAATTGGAGAAAATTATATGACAACTGTATTTGATGTTCCTGCAGAGTTATTAATTAATACTGTTGCAGATGAATTTAAAGATAATAATGATAAAATCGTTGCCCCTGAATGGACAAAACTTGTTAAAACTGGTGTTCACAAAGAAAGAAAACCAGAAAACATCGACTGGTGGTATGTAAGATGCGCTTCTATCTTAAGAAGAGTTTATATTGATGGGCCAGTTGGAGTAAGAAGTTTAAGAACCTTCTACGGCGGTAAAAAAGATAGAGGAGTTAACCCTGAAAAATTCAGAAAAGGTAGTGGCTCTATTGTAAGAGTAGCTTTACATCAATTAGAAGATGCAGGTTACGTAGAAAAAGTCGATGCTGGAAGAATTATTACTCCAGAAGGTAGATCTTTCTTAGATAATACTTCTGCTGAATTAATTAAAGATATTCCAGAACTTTCAAAATATTAGGTAGAATTAATTAGAATTGATCATGGAATATTTTTAAAGGATTATTAAATGATTGATTCAATGAAAATAATTTAAATTAATGGGGTTTTTATCATGAGTGAACTTGATGAAATACGCAAAAGACGTATGGCTGAATTACAACAACAAGCAGCTATGAACGCTGACCCCCAACAAATGGCTCAGCAACAATTGCTAGAACAGCAAGCTGCTCAACAACAAGCAGAAATGGAAGCTCAGCTAAAGCAAGCTATGAAGCAAATTTTGACTCCTGAAGCTCGTGGAAGATTGGATAATTTAAGATTAACCAAACCTGAACTCGTTCAAAATATTGAGATTCAACTCTTGCAATCAGCTCAAGCAGGTTCTCTTAGAGGAAAAGTTACTGATGAACAACTTAAAGTTTTGCTTAAAAATCTCATGGGTCAAAAAAGAGAGATCCATATTACAAGAAGATAATTTGCTTTTAGTTTTCAAATACTTCTAAATATCAACTTTGATAAAATGAAAGCTTGTGTTCTTTATAGTGGTGGCAAAGACAGTTCATTGATGGGGATTATCCTCAATCAATTAGGTTTTGATGTTGAACTTGTTACTGCTAACTTCGGTGTTTATGATTCTTATCATCCGGCAGCAAAATCTGCAGAGTCCATTGGTTTGAAACATAACGTTTTAGATTTGGACATTTCCATATTGGAAAAGGCTGTGGATATGATTATGGAAGACGGATTTCCTAATGATGGAATAAAGTATCTCCATGAAGCTGTTGTTGAAGAAGTGGCAAATCATTATGATCTTGTTGCTGATGGTACAAGAAGAGATGACAAGACTCCGAAACTCAATAGAAATCAAATCAGAAGCTTGGAAGATAAAAAAGATGTCCAATATATGAATTTGGATAGTTTTGGCTATAAAACCATCAAATATCTTGTAGACAATCTTTTTGAATTGAAGCATGAGAAAAGCAATAAGGATACAAGTTCTGACTATGAAGTTGAAATCCGATTATTAATTGATAAGAAAGGAGGAAACTCTTCGGAAATTTTCCCAGAACATTATCAAACCAATGTTATTGGATTGAAGCAATGAATGATTCTTGTTCAAATTGATTATTAAATGTTAATTAAATTATTTTTCAAAATATCAAATTTATATATTCGCGGTGAAAAAAATGAGTAGAAATAAACCATTAGCTAAAAAATTAAGAATGGCTAAAGCTAATAAACAAAACAGAAGAATCCCTATCTGGGCTTATTCTAAAACTCAACGTAAATTAAGATACAGACCTAAACCTAGGCATTGGAGAAGAAATGATCTTAAATTATAGGGGTGTTTAATATGGCAGAAGAATTAGAAAGAACTTATGTTATTCCACTTAGAAAAGTTAAAAACGTTAAAAGAACTATCAGAGCTCCTAGAGCTATCAGAGAAGTTCAAAACTTTTTAATGAAACATATGAAAGCTGAAGAAGTAAAACTTGACGCTTCTATAAATGAATTTATTTGGGAAAGAGGAATTCAAAAAATTCCATCCAAAGTAAAAGTAAACGCTGTAAAAGATGAAGAAGGTGTTGTTAAAGCAACTTTAGCAGAAAACTAATTTTGCTATGACTATATTTAATCATCTTTTCAATCTGTTAAATTTAAAATATCTTTATAATTTATATCACTTCAGATATTTTTTATTAAAAATGTTTTCAAATTAAAATTTATATAAGGAATAAAATATGCTTAAAAGAATAAATTTAACTGGAAATCCTAATTTAGGAGTTTACATATCCGTTAATGATGAAGTAGCTATTGTTCCTTTTAATCTTCCTACTGAAATGGAATCTGTGATGAAAGAGGCACTTGAAGTAGATTTGATAAGAACTTCCATTGCAGGATGCAATTTGAATGGAGTTCTCGCTACTGGAAATTCCAATGGTTTCGTTGTTTCCCCACACACAACTGATAAGGAAATGGAACTCTTGGAGGATGCAGGGCTTAATGTTGCAAGACTCCCTGGAAAATATACTGCAGTTGGAAATATCCTTGCAGTAAACGATTATGGTGCTATGGCAGGTCCAAACATTAAGGAAGAAACTATCAAAGTCATTGAAGATACCTTAAAGGTTCCTGTGGAAATATATCAGTTTACTGATTCCAAAATTGTCGGTTCAGCAAGCATAGTTACCAATAAAGGTGCTCTCTTGCATAGAGATACCTTATCCGATGAACTTGATCATGTTGAAGAGTTCTTTAAGGTTGAAGGGAATATTGGAACCGTATGCAAAGGTATGCTTCTTGTAGGTGCATGTGGTATCGCTAACTCTAATGGAGTTATGGTTGGAGAACATACCACTGGTCCTGAAATGGCTAGAATTGAAGAAGCTTTAGGCTTTTTGAATTTCGGTGATTTTTAATTTCATCATAGTTTAAGGATATGTCATGTTAATTGATTATTTTCATTAATATTCAATTATAGGGCAGATGATTAATTATAGTATTATTAGGAAGGGATTCTTATGTTAACAAAAATTTATAGAATTAAAGGTAGTTTTGTAATGGGTAGTGAAACCCAAGTTTTCACTAAAGAGTTAAAAGCTATCAAAGAAGAAGATATTTATGAAAAACTTTATTCCATCTTTGGAAGCAAACATGGAATTAAAAGAAATCAAATTAAAGTTGACTCTATTGAAGAAATTGCTGAGGATGAAGTAGAAGATCCTATCGTAAAAGCAATTCTTTAAATAATAATCTAATCTTTAGGTGTTAAAATGGAAGACCAGCAAAAATTACAAGAAATTTTAGCTCAACTTGAAGTTTACAAATCTCAATCTGAGTTATACCAAAACCAAATTGATGCAGTTCAAGCTTCACTTGCTGAAATTAAAGTTTTAGAATCTACATTAGACGATATTAGTGATAAAGACACCATTGAGACTTTAGTCCCTCTCGGTGCTGGCTCCTTCATTAATGCAGAGATTAAAAATGAAAATAAAGTTATTATGAGCCTTGGTTCTGGTGTAGCAGTAACTAAAACTTTTGAAGAAGCAAAACAAACTACTGCTGAACAGAAAAAAGAGCTTGAAGATGCCCTTGATAAATTATTTTATTTGCAGACTTGCAACAAATTACCAATATTGTAGCTCAGCTTTCTCCTCAAGCTGAACAATTGATGCAAAAACTTCAAGGTCAAGGCATGATGTAACTCAAGCTTTTTCAAAGCTTTTTTGGTCTTTGACCAAAAAACCTTGACCAAAACTTTTTTCATTGTTCTGGAGTCTTATGCTTCTTAACTAGTTTTTAATCTTTTTCTTTTTATTTTAACTTTTTTAGTATTTTTTATATTTTTGAATCATTTTTTATATTTTTCATTTTTTAAATTTTAATAATAAACTTGCTGTTTTAAAATAAGTAAGTTTATTAATTTTTAAATATAAATATCATATTGTATAACTGATTAAATTTAATCAATCATTAAGGAATTTAAAAAAATTCAATAAAAATTTAACATAACACTTATTTTAGGCAGGGATAAACTTGTTTGATTCATTAAAGAAAAAATTTGCTGATGCAAGTGGAAAATTAAGGAATAAAGTCGAAGAAGAGGCTAAAGAAGAGAATAATGTCGAATTGATTGAGGAATCTAGCGAAGAAACTTTTGATGAGATTGACGAATCTGAAGAAGAGATCTTAGATGAAGAAGAAGTTTCTGAAGATGAATCCTCAAGTGAGTCTGAAGAAGATGAGTTTGAGGATGAAGATGATATTTCTGAAGAAGAATTGAATGAAATCTTAGATGCTACTTTAAAAGAAGAAGCAGAAGAGGATTCTGAAGAGGAAGCTGAAGAAACTGCTGAAGAAGAAGCAGCAGAAGATGAAGTTTCTGAAGAAATGGAAGAATCTGTTGAAGAGACTGATGGGGAATCAGTAGATGAAGAATCCGATGAGAAGTTGAAGAAGAGAAAAAATCCAAACGTTCATTTTTCAGCCGTGGTAAGAAAGATAAATCTGATGATGAAGGTAAAGAAGAAAAATCAGGTGGTTTCTTATCATTCATTAAGGAAAAATCAATATCTGAAGATGATGTAGAAGACATTCTCTTTGAATTGGAATTAGGTCTTTTGGAAGCGGATGTTGCAATGGATGTTTCAAGCGTTGTTGCCGAATCAGTTAAAAATAATCTTGTTGGTCAAAAAATCAAAAGAAGTAGTGATATCGAAGAATACACCTATCAAGCACTTAAGAATGCAGTTGCAAAAATCATTGATGTCGAAGGTAAATCAATGACTGAGCTTCTTGAAGAAAAGGTTGCTCAAGAAGAACCTCTTGTTGTAATGCTTGTAGGTATTAACGGTACTGGTAAGACAACCACTATCGGTAAATTATCCAATTACTACATTAAAAAAGGTTATACTCCAGTTATTGCTGCATCAGATACATTTAGGGCAGGAGCTATTGAACAGGTTCAATATCATGCAGATAACTTAGGTGTTAAATTAATCAAGCATGAAAAAGGATCTGACCCTGCAGCTGTAGCATTTGATGCTGTTCAGCATGCTAAAGTTAAAGGAAAAGAGCTTGTATTGATTGATACTGCTGGAAGAATGCAAACAAACACCAACTTGATGGATGAAATGAAAAAGATCAGAAGAGTTTCAAAACCTGATTTGGTTGTATTTGTTGGTGATGCATTAACCGGTAATGATGCAACAGAACAAGCAAGAAAATTCAATGAAGCTATTGATATAGATGGTGTCATACTTACCAAAGCAGATGCAGATTCAAAAGGAGGAGCTGCACTTTCCGTTGGTTATATCATTAAAAAACCAATATTGTTCTTAGGTATGGGACAATCTTATGATGACATCAGGGAATATGATGCTGACTGGATGTTAGAACAAATATTTTCCTAAAATTATAAAAGATTTTAAAAATCTTTTATTTTTTATTTTTTTTATTTTATTTTTAAATTATTTTTCCAATCTTTTTATTTTACATTTATACAGATGTTTTTTTATTCAAACAATACTTTTTAATTATTTTTTTCTTTAAAAAATTTATTTGCTTGATTTTAATCCTTTTTAAAGTAGAATTTAAAGGATAATAAAGTTAAGTTTATACATTAATTTTATAAATATATAATTATAACTAAGTTATATAACTAAGTTAATACATTAATTAATTTATTGTTAATTAATGTTATTCATATATTATATTAATGAACTATTTTTAATTTTTTTTATAATATGGTGTGATTATGGAAATGAATAGGAATTTAAAAATTGGATTGATAGTGGCTATTTCTGTAACAGCTCTTTTCGTATTATCATTGCTAATTACCAGTGCACCAGCCGGAGACGATAATGCAGTTCGTTTCGGAATATTAACTCTCTTACCACCTCTCGTTGCTATTGCTTTAGCATTCATAACCAAAGAGACTATTTTATCTTTTTATTGGGGGTATTCGTTGGGGAATTTACGGTTTCTGTTAACGACTTAAACATTGTCAGTTTCGCTGTCAACGCATTTTTAGCAATGGGTAGTCAAATTATTTCATGTATGGCTGATCCATGGAATGCAGGTATTATCCTTCAATGCTTGCTTATTGGTGGTATCATCCAATTGGTAACTAAGATGGGTGGTGCAAAAGCTTTAGCAGATGCATTTGCTAAACGTGCTGACACTCCTAGAAAAGCTCACTTATTCACCGAGCTTTTAGGTTTATGTGTTTTCTTCGACGATTACTCTAACTCTTTAATTGTAGGTCCTATTATAAGGCCTGTTATGGATAAACTTCATGTATCCAGAGAAAAATTAGCATTGTAGTAGACGCAACCGCAGCTCCTGTAGCAGATTGCTATTATTTCTACTGGATTGGTTTAGAACTCAGTTTAATTACTCAAGGTTTCCAATCTATTGGAATGGAAGTAAGTGGATTCGGTATATTTTTACAAACCATTTCATTCAGATTCTATAACATTTTGATTTTAATATTCATTGTTATTTCCGCTCTTACTTACTATGAATTCGAACCAATGAAAGATGCAGAGAAAAAAAGCTCGTGCTAGAAAAGCAGATGAGCCAGTTGAATCTCTTGAAGCAACTAGTTTTGATGATGTAAAACCAGTTGAAGGCATAAAATTATCCGTTTGGAAGGCAATTATTCCTATTGGAGTATTAATTATTGGTGCTCTTATTGCATTCTACTGGAGTGGATATACCATTATCTTAGGTGGGGAAGACAAAGCTTTAATCACTTTAATGCAAACCTCCCCATTATCATTCAGCGGTATATTTGAAGCATTATCTGCTTCTGATGCATCTGTTGCATTGTTCCAAGCAGCATTGCTTTCTTCCATTGTAGCTATTCTCATGGCAGTTCTCCAAAAAATCATGACTATTGAAGAAGCTATCTCTGAATGGATTGGAGGTATGAAAACCATCGTTATTACAGGTGTAATCTTATTGCTCGCTTGGTCTTTAGGTGGAGTTATCGGTGAATTAGGTACTGCGGACTACTTGGTAGGTATCTTGGCAGGTTCAATGCCTATATTTATCTTGCCGACTTTGATTTTCGTTTTATGTGCTTTAATTTCCTTTGCAACAGGTACTTCCTATGGTACAATGAGTATTTTGATGCCATTAACCATTCCTCTTGCTTGGGCTGTAAATCCTGAAATGGAATTCGTAATCGTATGTACCAGTGATGTATTGACTGGTGCTATCTTCGGTGACCATTGTTCACCAATTTCAGATACCACTATCTTGTCCTCCATGAGTACAAGCTGTAACCACATTGATCACGTAAGAACTCAGATGTACTATGCAATTTTCGTTGCAATCATTGCTATTGTATTCGGTTACATCCCAGCAGGATTTGGTATTCAATGGTATATTTCAATCCCTGTAGTTATTGTAGTAATGTACATTGGATTAAGAGTTCTTGGTGAGAAAGTACCTTTTGAAGAAGCAGCTTAAAATGAATTTTACTTAAATGGTTAAATCCATTTAAGTTTTCTTTTCTTTTTTTATTTTTTTATCAGTTTTTATAATTCTAATTAGCAATATTTTTTTTT
>CAJOMK010000092.1 GCA_905235495.1 uncultured Methanobrevibacter sp. | reverse complement strand
CAGAGACTCCATATACACGCATAATCGAACACAAGCATTTTGAAATTCCAGCCAATGAACTGGGAACCGATAAGGATTCTGATAAAACAATAATTACAAGAGAATATCCTAAACAATGGGAAAAAGGCCAGGAGGCTTATTATCCAATAAATGATGAGAAGAATTTCGCTTTATACGAAAAATATAAGGAACTGGCAGACAAAGAGCAAAATGTGATTTTCGGCGGAAGACTTGGAATGTACCAATATTTTGACATGTGGAAAGTCATTGAGGAGGCTTTAAAGCTGGTGGATGAGGAAAGCCAATAATATTTTTTCATATTTTGGAAATTTGTTCTCAACCAGGAAATTTTAAATTCGTATTATTATTAAAAAACAATCGACAAGTTTTCAACAATCAACTAGTTTTCAACAATCAACAAGTTTTCAAAGAGTTTTTTTTTAAAAATGTAAATTTTTTATACTTTATTATACAAAATTAATATGGTGCTATTTATGGTGAAAGTTTCAATTATCCTGCCTGTTTACAATGTTGAGAAGTATTTGAATGAATGTTTGGACAGCATTGTCAATCAGACATTCAAAGATATGGAAATTATCTGCATCAATGATGGCTCAACAGATCATTCCTTGGCGATTCTCAATTCATATGCCTCCCGCGATGAACGCATAAAAATTATTTCACAGGAAAATGCCGGTCTTGGCGCTGCTAGAAATGTAGGCTTGAAAGCGGCTGAAGGGGACTATATATTTTTCATAGACTCTGATGATTTTCTCTATCTTGACGCCATTGAAGAATTGTATGAAAATGCTGTTGTAAATGATTCTGATGTGGTGCTCTTTAGATATACTCGTGAATATGACATTGATAGGGAAAATAACAATTATGGATATAATTTAGATGATATCTTTAACATGCATGGTGATGATTACAAGGAATTCACCTTTAATCGCAAGGATTTAAAGATTCATGTTTTGAACATGTACTTGTCTGTCTGGATGAAATTTTATAAAAGGGAGTTTTTAAATCAATATGATGATTTTTATTTCACCGAAGGCATAGCATATGAAGACGGACTGTTCCATGTCAAAATTTTCCTAAGAGCCGAGCGCATGTCCCATATTCCCAAAATTTATTACCATTATCGTCAAAATCCAGAATCAATCATGAATAATTCATCTTACAACATGGATATATTCAAGGTGGTAGATTCCGTTGAGGAATTCTTAATAGATAATGATTATTATGGCGAGTTCAAGAATGAATTTGATCGTTATAAAATCATTCAGATTTCAGCATATATTTTCTCATCAGGTACTGAGGATTATTTCCAAAAGGCAAGAGAGGAATTCTTAAAAATCAATCTATCTCCAAAGCATATTGTTCCCGACATTTGTATGAATTATTACAATCTGGTTCTGGATTCAAATAATTATGTGGAGTTTCTAAACAATTATTACAACAAGGAGCTTGAAAGAAAGGATTTGGAAATTAAAAATGCAAATATTCAAAAAGGCAATTTGCAAAAGGAAAATAAAAAATTAAAAGGAAAAGTCAATTCCTTGAAAAAGTCTAATAAAAAGCTTGAATCAGAGAATTCTAAATTGCAAAAAACAAATTCGTTAATGGTGACTTCAACTAGCTGGAAAATTACAAAACCTTTAAGACAATTGGTTTATTTCTTTAAAAAACATTTATAATTTTTAGAATATCCTTTTTAATCTTATCAGTTTTTTTTGAATATTGGTTATCATTTTTTAGAAAACTTTTTTAATCTTATCAGTTTTTTTGAATATTGGTTATCATCTTTTAAAAAACTTTTTTAATCTTGAAAAGAAATATAATTTAAAACCCGTATGGTCAGGTGTTATTTTGTCTAATTTTAAAATTTCAGTCATTGTTTCGGTTTATAACGAGGAAAACCGCATTAAGGGTACGATGGATTCGTTAATAAGGCAGTCAATTTTCAAAGATCTTGAAATACTTTTAATTGATGACGGGTCCAGCGACAATTCCCTCAAGATCCTGGAAGAGTATAGTGAAAATTATGATAATATATTCTCATATCACAAGGAAAACGAGGGGCTGACTTTTACAAGAAATTATGGTATTGACCATGCAAATGGAGAATATATTACGTTTTTAGATGCTGATGACCTTATCCCCGAACATGCTTATGAAAATTTATACAATCTGGCAGCAAAATACGGCCATGATATTGTAAGCGGTCATTTTTCAAGATTTAATGATGAAAAGACATGGAGAGAATTCATTTCAAAAACCATATCAGATAAAATCACACAAACCATTGAATGCACTACTTTTGAGCAATGCAAGATTCTAACATGGGATTCCGTTGTCTGGAATAAATTGTATAAAACCAGTTTTTTAAAACAGAACAATATAAGATTTCCTCATGAAAGAATAACCTTTGAAGACAATGTCTTTTCAATTGAAGCATATCTTTCAGCTGAATCAGTTGGATTTTTAAACGAGGATGTTTATTATTGGAGAGAGAATGAACCCAATACCTCCTTGTCAACTAGCAAAGAGGAGGCGTCTTTCACTGACAGGGTTAAAATAATGAACATGGTTAATGAATGCATGATTGAACATGGATGCAGTGAGGATATTCTCCATAAAAAATATGAAAAATGGCTGAGAATTGATTTGCATAGCATGGCTTTATTAATACTTGAAGTGGATGAATGCTTACGTGATGATTTCATCAGCATGATGAGGCAGGTCTTGGATTTAGGGCCTGTTGAATTAGTGGATGGCATGTCAAAGTATTTCAAGCTGCTTTATAAAATCATTTTGAATGGAAACCTTGAAGACCTTGTGGAGTTCAAGAAGAATCCCCATTCTCCTTCATTATTATCCAAATATGGAATAAAGGATAAAATGAACAGGATCAGCGTCATCATTCCAGTCTGCAACGGAGAGAAATACTTAAGGGAGTGCTTTGATTCCATAGTCAATCAGACATTGGGAATTAAAAACATAGAAGTGATTGTTGTGGATGACTCAAGCACCGATAACAGCGTTGATGTCATCAATGAATATGTTTCCAATTATCCATCATCATTCAAATTGATCAAGCAGGAGCCCAACCAGGGTTCAGGTCCTGCAAGGAATCTTGGCTTGAAACATGTGACAAATGATTTTGTGACATTTTTGGATTGTGATGATTACATTTCACTTGATGCTTATGAGAAGGCGCTTACAATCTTTGATAATGACATCGACATTGACCTTGTGATGTATAAATGGGAGGAGTTTGATGAAAACGGATTGTTGAAACATAAGGATGTTGCTAAAAGTTCTCTTGAAAAATGCAGGATTGTTACAAGCTTGAATAAATCACCAGAATTGATTTTTGCAACTTTTTCTTATATCAAGGTTTATTCACGACGTCTTTTCAAGTATATTGACTTCCCGCCTCTCTCTTATCAGGACAATATCGTATCTGCACGAGTCATGACTAATGCAAACAAGATTTATATTGCCGATGACATATGCTGTTATTACCGCCAGAGAAGCGATTCAGTTTCAAAGGAAGTATCAGCGAGAAATTACCTTAACTTGTTGATAGCTTCAAAGCAGGTAATGGATTTAAGAGAGTATTCTCGCGAACATTATGATGTCCTGTCATTCCTCGCATTGAGGCTTGTTGATCATGTGATTTATTATATCTACAATAGAAAGGATTTTTCATTGAAAGAGGGAGAACTTGTATATCCAGAGCTCAAGAAGTATCCTCAATATTTCTCTCATGAAATTGTTGAAAAGTATCAGGAGAATTTCCCAGGATACCTCCAATGTCCTGAAGAGAATCTCTGGGATATTGAAGCCCAGGATTATCATGAATATGTCATAAAGCACAGATGCCAGAAGGATATCCGGGATTTGAAAGGCCAGATTTCAAAATCAAAACGTGAAAATGCCAATCTGCTTAAAGAGAATAAGAAGCTGAAAAAGGAATTGAAAAAGCAGAAGAAATTAAACAAATCCATATTGAATTCCAGAAGCTGGAAGATGACAGCTCCACTTAGAAAATTTAAAAAGGCCTTATCCAATTATTGATGAGAAGTTAACCGGTGTGGCTAAAAATCCAGGTGAAAATCTGACAATAGCTATAAAAACACCTAATCCTAAAACCGAACATCATTGGGGAGATTATTTCATGGCTTTAAGCTTGAAAAAGGCTTTTGAAAAGAAAGGGTTCAATGTGGTTATTCATGAATACGAGGATTGGTATAAAGAAGATAAAGTGGATATCGTTTTTGTATTGAGAGGATTGTACGAGTATGAAATCAATCCAGACCACATTAATCTGATGTGGAATATATCACATCCTGAACTGGTGTCTTTAGAGGAATATGAAACTTATGATATTGTATTCATTTCATCCCAGAAATATGCCGAAAAGATAGGCAGTGAAATTAACACTCCTGTATTTCCATTATTGCAATGCAGCGATCCGGATGTTTTCTATCCTGAAGAGGATGATTCCTGCAGACATGATATCTTGTTTGTAGGTATTGCCCGTGACAATAGGATAATCATGGAAGACATATTGAAAACCAAATATGATGTTTCAGTTTATGGAAAGCACTGGCTGGATCATATAGATAAAAAATATGTTTGCGGCGAGTTCATTGACAACGGACAGTTGCATAAGTATTATTCTTCTTCCAGAATCTTATTGAATGATCATTGGGAGGAAATGAGAAAATGGGATTTCCCATCAAACAGATTGTTCGATGCTCTTTTAAGCGGCGCTTTTGTTATTTCTGATGAAATTCCTTCAGCTAAAACCATTTTCAAGGATTCTATTGTAACTTATAATGGTGCAGAGGATTTGGAGAATAAAATAGATTATTATTTAAGCAATCCCGGGGAAAGGGAGAAAAAAATTAAAAAAGGACGGGAAATTATTTTAAAAAATCATACTTTTGATAATCGTGTCGATTATGTGGTTAAGTCTTTAAAAAAGCTTAAATTCATATAATCTAAAAATCTTGGTTCTATTAATATGTTTTAATAGAACTTTTCTTTTTTTACATTTCTGGCTTGAAACGGCATGTTCATATTTGCTAATCTGTTTTTGTTCATAAATAAAAAAAATTTTTTTTATTAACTTTTATATAATTATAGTTATAAAATATTAAATGGGTGAATAAATGAAATTTAAAATGATGTGTGTTTTGTTGATTTTATCCATAGTTCTCACAATATCTTCAGTTTCTGCAATAGAAGATAATGGTATTGCTTTAGATGAAATCGATCAAAATAATCAAGATGTAATTGAAGAAGTTGAAATAAATGAGGGGGATGCTCTTTCTGATTCTGGAATAGGTGATGGTGATGTCCTTGGAGATTCTCCGGTATATACATTTAATGATCTGGATAATAAGATAAGATCAGCTACTGGAGCTAATGTTACCATTAGCGGAACTTATAAATATGACCCAAATAAAGATGGTCATCCTATAGGAATCAAAATTGAAAAAAACAACAATTTCACAATCATTGGGAATAATCTTGTAATTGATGGGTCTGGTTTTTCACGTGGGTTTAATATTCAACCACAATATGCTGGCTACATAACATTGTACAATATTACATTTATTAATTTTAATCATAAAGATGGTAATGGTGGCGCTGTCTTTTCAAGCATGCCATTAAACATCAGCCATTGCCGGTTTGAAAACAATTCAGCGGATATTGGTGGAGCTATATATACATATATAACTTATAATTCAGAATATCAAAGCGTTTTAGAATTTAGCACTTTCATCAATAATAGTGCAACATCTAATTGTTCTGCTGTTTATTGGCAAACATGTAATAATGACTATTTAGTAAGCAATAATTTCACAAATCATAACAACAACAATACCATTTTTAAATTTGCAGGGCATGATAGTGCTTTAGCAGAGATGAATTTCGTCAATAATAGTGCAAAAATCTGTCTGGATGTTATTGGTGATAATAATAAGATTCAAGGTGATAAGTGTTCCAATAATACTGGAATTTCTTTACATGTCATTGGAAATAATACTCAGTTTGGTGGTAATTGTTATAATAATACTGATTTAAGCAATGATGATTATGCCATTGTGATAATTGGCGATAGAGCTAGTTTTGGTGGAGTAAATGTTTATAGCCCTAAATCATTATATATTAATGGTTCTGATACAACATTTCCTGGATGCAATTTCTATGGTGATGTTATTTGTCATGGAAACATAAGTTATGCAGGAGGGTTCAAAGTTTATGGTGATTTAACTGTAGATGGCGATGCATTGGATTTCTATGGATGCACAATTAATGGAACTTTTATTTCAAACGGTCTATTGAATATAGTAGGTACAACAGTCGGCAAGGATTTAATTTTAAATAATGATTCCCAAATTTCAGGAACTTTTAATAAGGTAGTAAATTATGGCAATCTCAATGTAACATATGGAAATGTTTCTGATTTAATTAACAACGGAGGAGTTGTTAATTTGAATACTTACAACTTAACTGGATGTAATTTAACTAATAACGGTGGAAAAATCCTTCAAATTGATTATCTTAATGCAGTATTGGATAATTGCAGTATTGTAAATAATGGCGGCGAATTGAAATTCAATGGTACCAGGGTATTTGATACAAATATAAAAAATTCCAAGGGAACTGTGGATTTGATGAATTGCATTATCGTTGAAGGCAAAATTGAAAACTATGATGTTTTAAACATCGATGACTGCTTAATCGTATATGCCAATCTTGTAAACAATAAGGGAACCGCTAATATAAGAAATGTTCCATCTGCATTAAATGTCTCTATTGACAATAAGGCAAAAATGAATATCCAAGGTTCTAACCTGACCAACTGCAGCCTCATCAATTCTGGCGAGCTTTCAGTTTCAAATGATACAGAAATGGATGGCTTAGTCATTAAGAAAGTTGATACAACCGTTACTGCGACTAAAGTAACAATGTATTATGGTGCTGGTAAAAAAATCACCATCAAAATCACTGATAAGTCAGGAAATCCTGTTAAAAATACAAAATTCACAGTAACAATCAATAAGAAGAAATATTATGCCACTTCAAATGCAAAAGGAATTGCTACTGTTAAGATACCTGTATTGAAAGTCGGATCCTACAAAGTGACAGTCAAAGGTGCAAAGGAATATTACAATATTAAGAATATTCAAACCACTGTGAAAGTCAACAAGGCAAAGACCACTGTCAAGATGGCAAAGTCTGTCAAGAAATCAAAGAAGTATAAGATCACCATTAAAAGCAAGGTCACTAAGAAAGCTGTTTCCAAGGTAAAAATCAAGGTTAAAGTCTACACAGGCAAAAAAGTAAAAACCTTCAAGATAAAAACCAATAAGAAAGGAATAGCAAAATTGAGCACCAGGAAACTTGCTAAAGGTAAACACAAAATCATAGTAAGTTCTTTGAACAAGAACTACAAAATCAGCAAAAAAACCACTTTTAAAATCAAATAAGGGTTTAACCCCTTATTTTTACTTTTTTTATATTTCATACTATTCCAGTTCACATTCTGTTTTTCAATCTTTAATACATTTTTAAAAATGGAAAATCGGATAGATTTGTGCCTATTTTAAAAAATGAATTTGTTTTAAATGCATATAGAATAATATAAATATGGTTTTTAATAAACCTTTAAACAATACTTGGTTTAAATAAATGTTTCTAAAAACAGGGCGATATTTATGAATTCTAATTTAAATAATGTTTTTTCTTTTTTAAAATCTAAGAAATTTTTTATAATTTATATGGTTTTCATAACTTTGACCTTTTTTTCAACATTGTCTATAAAAAATATCGCACATCCAAAATTTGAATTGATTTTATATTTCATAGTGCTTATAATTGGAATGTTATGCATAAATTATTATTTAAATCATAATTCAGATAAAGAATTATATAAAATCGCTTTTGTGGCCATTTTGCTGTTTGGAATCATGTGTGCATTGATAGTTCCAATTTCCGATGTCAGTGACGAGACCGAGCATATGACACGTGCTGAAATCACTTCCAGAGGGGTTATTTTTCCTCACTGGACTGGGGATGAAGTAGGAATAGATAGATTATTTAATGTTACTGAAGGCGAATTTAGCGATGAATGTAATGATGTTGGTTTTGTATCTATTGAAAGTATAAGATTTTTTGATATTAATCGTGAATTAACGGTTTTCAATACTAGTCATGATCAAGATAAAATTAATTCATCTGATTTCATGTATGGCTCTGCTTTTGAGCAAAATCCCTTTTATGGCTATTTGCCTCAGGCATTCGGAATTTTAATTGCGAAATTATTAGATTTGAATGTTATCTGGATGTTATGGCTGGGAAGGATTTGCAATTTAATTTGTTATGCCGGACTTGTTTCCTATGCCATTAAAAAAGTGAATTGTTTGAAAATACCATTACTTGCTGTTGCATGTATTCCAATTACCATTTATCAAGCTGCTTCTATGAGCATAGATTCATTATTTTTTGGTCTGAGTATTCTGGTTGTTGCATATTTCATCAACTTTTGCACTTCCAAGGAAAATTCAATTGAAGAAAAGCAGATAATTCTTTTCAGCATATTATGTTTATTGATGGCACTTTGCAAATTGCCTTATCTTGCTTTCATTTTCCTATTGCTGTTTGTTCCAAAGGAAAAATATAGCAATAAAAAGATGGGAATTGTCATATTTTCCTGCATATTTCTTGTTGCATTGATAGGGCTGGCATTTAGTAGTTTTTCAACCCATGCATTAATGCATTCATGGAGATCCGTTTATAATTTTAATAATCCTGAACAGCAATGGAATTTTATATTGAATAACCATATGTATCTTTTGGATTTTTTACAACAGATATTTACTGATGATCTCTCTTTTTTAGTAAAGGGATTTTTTAATTTTTATGGCGGTAATCCTAATGGTAATCATTATGGTGATAATTATTCTCTCATAACAATTCTTATACAGATATTTTTGACAATAATCCTTTTCACTTATCCTGAAAATATTAAATTTGACTTAAAAACAAGAGCGGGAACATTTTTCACTGTTCTTTTAATTTATGTAGGCACTTGTTTCACTCAATTATTTAGTTGGGCCTATGTTGGTCAATTAAATTTGGGAATAAATGTTAGATATTTTATTCCGTTAATGTTTCTCTGTTTCCAGTAATATTCAAAATAAACTACCAATATGATGATATTCAGAAGTTTAACGATTATTCTATAATTTTCATCATCGGTTTCTTAGCAACATTGGTTTTAGCATTTGCTACTAAATACTACTGATTTTAGCATTTGCTACTAAATATTATTGGTTTTAGCATTTGCTACTAAATACTACTGATTTTAGCATTTGCTACTAAATATTATTGGTTTTAGCATTTGCTACTAAATATTATTGGTTTTAGCATTTGCTACTAAATACAATTAATTTTAAAATTAGATATCTTCATATGAAAATCAAAGGATCTGGTGATTTTAGCTTTTTGATTCATCAGTTTCATGGTAGGTTTTCTCTGTATTTACCTGCCAGATTGCAGTCTTGTCTTTAATGTTTTCTTTTATGTTTCGCACTGCCAGGAAGGAAGTCATCATTGAGTGGTCCATGTTGTTGTATCTGTGCTGGCCGTTTCTTCCAACGCAATACAAGTTGTCAATGGTATTCAGCCAGTCAATAAGGGTGTCCATTTCATCATAGGTATCAAAATATGCCGGATATGCCTTTTTAACGACTTCAACATGAGTATCAAGAACCTGGTCTTTGCTTTCAATCATGTTCATGGCTATCATATCCTCAATGGCCAGATTGGCAAAGTCTTCATCACTCATGTTCCACATTTCGTCTCCTTCATCACAGAAGAATTCTGTTCCAACCCATACAGTATTTTCAAGGTCTTTTACAAGATATGGTGACCAGTTATTGTATATCTGCATTCTGCCCATGGTGACTCCCAGGTCATGGATGTAAATCCAATTATCAGGGACGATGTTTCCAATGGTTTTAACATCAGTTTTATTTTCCAAATCAAGTCTGTCAAGTAGTACTCCTACAGTTTTATAATCCCTGTATGGCAAGCCCGCAGCTATTTCATGCTCTTTTTGCGGAACATCATTCATGGCAAGGACCAGATCTTTAACAGGCATTGAACTGATAACCATATCGGCATCCAAACTTATTTTTTCGCCCTCTTTTTCATAGATGACTTGTGTAATTTCATCATCGTCTTTTTTAATTGAGATTACTTCCGCATTCATTATCAGATTTCCGCCGATTTCTTCAAATCTTTCAGCAGCAGTTTCCCACATTTGGCCAGGTCCGTATTTTGGATATTCAAATTCCTGGATAAGGGATGTTTCCACTTCATCCCGGTTTCTTCCAAATCTGACATCAAATGCGTTTTTCAATACTCCATGTATGGATAGGCCTTTAACTCTTTGCGCTCCCCATGACGGATCTATTTTTGATGGATGGCGTCCCCAGAGGTTTTCTGTATAATGTTCAAAAAACATGGTATATAATTCTGTTTACATAAAAGTCTTCTAATGAGTTTTCCTTCCTTTTGAAAACCATTGATTTAATATAGCTGCATCCTGCTATTATTGTAGTGCCAAAACCCATGTTTTTAAAGGTTTCAGCTTTGAGAGTGATTGGGTAGTCGTAGAATTTTCCATTAAAAAGGATTCTGGAAATGCGATTTCTTTTAAGCATGACCTTGTCTTCTTTTTCAGGGTCTGGTCCGCCTTTTTCAACTGTGGAGCTTCTTCCTAATGCCAGGTCGTCCTTTGGAAGGAATCCCTGTACAGGCAGCATGTCATTCCACCATTTGTTGACTTCCGGCATTTTTGAGAAGAACCTGTGTCCTCCCATATCCATGCGGTTTCCCTTGTAGTTAACCGTACGTGATATTCCTCCAATCATATTGCTTGCTTCAAGGATTGTGACCTCGTATTCTTCGCTTCCATTGTCTTTTAGAAGTTCTACTCCAGCAGTTAATCCTGCAGGTCCTGCCCCTATGATTACGACTTTGGTTTTATCTTCGACCAATCCAATTCCCCTTTATGAATAAGTATTTTTAAATTTAATTTTTTTGATTATAGTTTATTAGTTATTATTATATAAAATGTATTTTCTTGCAAAGAAGTTCCAAAGGAATGCTACAGCTGTGGAGGTGATTTTAGCAATCATTTGGTAGAAATCAGTTGCTCCTGCAAGTTCATTCTCAAAGAACATTGTAATGAGTATTGTTATTATTAAGCCAACTACTCCAATAGCTGAAAATATTAAAAATTCCTTGACTCTGGAATCAACATTCGAATCTCCGAAAACCCATATGGTACTTAGTGTGTAATTTGTGATTAAACCTATTATAAATGATAATGCATTAGCTAAAATTGCAAAACTGCCGCCAAATGCATAGAAAAACAGTAAAAATGAAGCAAGCCAATCCACTATTGTGGCGAACCCGCCTACAAAGAAATATCGAAAAAATTGTACAAATGTGCTGTCTGTATCTCCTTTAATCAATGATTCAAGATTCATATTTGCTCCTTTCAATTGTCATCAAAATTTTTTATAATTATTGAGTTTTCA
>CAJOMK010000091.1 GCA_905235495.1 uncultured Methanobrevibacter sp. | reverse complement strand
TTGAATCAATTATTATCTAAAAAAAAAGAGTTTGTAAAAAAGTTTAGGCTTAAACTTATAATATTAATTTTTACTTATAAAGAAATCTTATAAAATTAAAATAAGCCTATAAAATTTTACAGTCTCATTTTTTTCTTCTTTTTTTATTCTTTAAATGAAAACAAGAATGGCTTTTGGCGAGCACTTTTCTATTGATATTTAAAGGGTGTTTCGCAAAACGCTGGTTTAATAACTGAATTAAACATAAATATACTCTTTTAATAATCAATAGTTGGAATATATTTAATAATGCAATATTTTGATAAAACCACTCTTTTAATAATCAATAATTGAGAATATAATGAATTTAAAGATTATTCAAATAGTTTTTGAGCCTTCTCCATAGTTTCTATAATTTTTACATTAAATGGACATCTATCTTCACAATTTCCACAGGCTATGCAATCGGAAGCGTTAAATGGCATATCCTTATAATGTTCTTTTACAGTTGGAGGAACTTCATCACGATGCTTTGCAAGGTCAAATAGTTTATTGACCATTGCTATGTCAATATGGGAAGTGCATGGGGCACAATGGCCACAGTAAGTGCATTGTCCATCATAAGAGTTTTTAGGTGCATTGACAAGAACAGAAGCATAATCCTTTTTGTGGAAATCTGCAGTTTCATAGGCTATGGCTTCACTCATTTGCTTAATATCAGTGCCTCCAGCTAGAACAGTTGCAACTGCAGGTCTTGAAAGGGCATATTCAATGCATTGAACAGGACTAAGCTTTATTCCAAATGGGGAAGTTTCCTTGGCTAATAATCTTCCTCCAGCATATGCCTTCATTACAACAAGGGGAATATCCTTTTTACTGCAGATTTGATAAAGCTCTGCTCTTTCAGGTGCAAGGCCTTCCAATTCCTTATCTTCATAGGTTTTGATGTCATTATATATGTCCATGTTATTAATTGTAGCCAGCATGTCAAATGCAGGGTTTATGCTAAAGAGAATTATTTCTATATCTTCAATTTCAGTGGCTAAAAGGGCAATTTCAGGAGTATGTGTACCTATTCCAATATGATGAATGATTCCGTCTTCCTTTTGCTTTCGAACATATTCAATAAATTCGCCATTCATTATATTGTTAAAGTCATCTAGAGTATCAACATAGTGAATAATTCCAATGTCTAAATAATCTATTTGAAGACGTTCCATCAAGTCTTCAAAAGCAGGAATTACCTTATCCATTTCACGAGTGCGAACATATTGCTCATCTTCCCAAGTAGGTCCAAAATGACCTTGAATAATCCATTCTTCCCTCATATCCTTGATTGCAGTTCCAATGTTAGACCTTACCTCAGGGTCACTCATCCAGCAATCGAGGAAGTTGATGCCTTCACTATGGCAGTAATTTATTAGTTCAACGGATCCTTCCAAGCTTTTTTCTAGAAGTGAACTTCCTCCTAAAGAAATTTCACTCACTTTAAGGCCTGTTTTGCCTAATTTTCTATATTTCAATATTCAATCTCCTTAATAAAATGAGAACTTTAATTTTATAATTCAAATCCAATCCTTTACAATATAAGAACTTAAATTTCATAATCCTTAACAAAATGAGAACTTTAATTTTATAATTCAAATCCAATCCTTTACAATATGGGAACTTTAATTTCATAATCCTTTACAATATGTGAACTTAAATTTCATAATCCTTAACAAAATGAGAACTTTAATTTCGGTGACGTTAGTGATACTGATGTTGTTAAGGAAGTCAATGATGCAGTTATATTGACTAACAACAACTTTTATTTTTGATTAATTGTTATTCTGTTTGATTTAAAAAAGCAAATTAGTAACAAATAATTGTTAAATATAAAAAAGGAAAAATAGGAATAAAAGAGAATTTTCTTTTAATCTATTCTTTAATGTGATCTGATTCTAAAATCAGTTCATTTTTCTCATTTTGTAGTCTGTCTTGTATTGTGTTTTCAAAATCTTCAGCTTCAATATCTTCTATTGAAACGCTTATTGCCTCTTTTGGCATTCCTATTTTTTCAACTAATGTATCTTTTAGTTCCTTGGCTATTTTATTTTTTAATTCATCATCTCTTCCAGGATACAAACTTACTTGAATGTGTGGCATGTTTTCACTTCCTTTATTAATGGTTTATTTTATTAAACTTATAATATTTAAATGTCATTATCAATTGAGTTTATTGTGAAAAATATGGATTTGTTAGAATAATGTCAAAAATATTTGATATTCTTCATTTTGTATATTGAAAAATAAAAGTTGAAATTTAAGTTTCATAAAATTACGGTTTAATGAACTTAATCAAACCTTAATAAATAAAGAAAAAATTAAATTATTAAGATTTAAAATAATCATGGATAATTCTTTTTTTCAAAAAATAAGATGCAAGCAAGTACTTGCACTCGCAATTCTTTATATGTTTTTTTAAATAAAGGAGACTGTAAAATTTTATAGGCTTATTTTAATTTTATTAGATTTCTTTATAAGTAAAAATTAATATTATAAGTTTAAGCCTAAACTTTTTTACAAACTCAAAAAAATAAAAAAAATAAACTATCTAATTTAAAAAAAAATAAATAATTAAATTAAATTCTCCAAAAACTCATTTTCAAAATTCAAATATTCATTCAACAAATCTTTGAATTTATTATTTTCATCACTTTTTGCAAGATTCAATGAAAGTATATTTTTTATGTTGCTAACATTGGCTTGTATTGGAATCCTATACTGATTCAATACCATACCTGGCAAGTGTCCCCATATTTTCACCTATCCATTGTATGAAAATATTTTTTGATTCAATTAATTTTCATCATGAAGTAAATTTTCAATATTGCGAAGTTCATCACCACTAAAATTGTTATCAAATTGGGTATTTAAATTGGTATATACTCACTTATATCAAATCCAATCATTTTACCATACTTTTCATTATATTGATTAGTTAATTCATTATTTAGATACTTAACAATACAATGATTAATTTTATCACGACCAACTCGAATATTATCATTAGATTCAACGAACTCTTCTTGAGACACTTTTTCAACTTCTATTTTTTTGTCATTTTCCAAATTTTTATTTTCCACTTTGACATATTTCCCTACTAAAAATTCGAAATTGCAATTTTTACAAAATTGACCATCACCATCTCTTGGGGTTCCACAGATTGGACAATATTTAAAATTTGACATCATAGTATCATCACAAGAATTGTTTTAATTGATAAGAATTGTATTAATTATAAGAATTATTTTAATTGATAAGAATTATTTTATATTATAAGAATTAATTAGTTTCAATAAATATAAATTATTTCATATGAGGAGAATAAATTAGTTTCAATAAATATAAATTATTTCAACCCATAAGAATTAATTTGAAGATCTGTTTTTAATGTACTCCTCTCTTTTTTCATGAGCTTCCTCTTCAGTTGGGAATAAACCTAAATGTTTGCCATCAACTTCAGCACTCCACATGAATAAACCATCTTCATAGAAAACACCTTCATATTTAGATGATTTTTTCTTGGATATTGCAGATTGGGATTTCTTGGACTTCTTGGATTTATTCTTGCCAACCCTTTCTCCCTTATTGACCTTGACTTTCTTAGTAGCCTTTTCTGATGAAACCTTATTTCCATCCTTGACTTTTACCTTGTTTTTATTTTCATTTTCAAACTCTTTTGCATAATTTAACTTATTGGATTTCTTAGATTGGGCGGATTGGGATTTATTGGATTTTCTGGATTTATTAGATTTATTAGCCATCTCCTCTTTAATGGAAGATTTAGAGTCAATGGTCTTGATCTTTTTGGATTTGGCATCTTTTGACTTTTCTTTTGCTTTTGCCCTTAACCTATCCCTTTCCTTTAAGGTGATTGTTTTAAAGCCACCATTTACCTTAACATCCATCAACCCATTCTCTTTGAGATAATCCTTTCTTGCCTTAATTGCTTCATTTTCTGTTTCATGATATGATATGACCTGACCCTTGACGCTTACAGACCATAATTTCTGTATTTGGCTGAATGAAATTCCTCTTGCCTTAGAATAAGCACCTTTAACCTTTTTAGGAGTAGGCAATGAACTGATATAGATTTCTCTTGCTTCATATGCCTCTTTGGAAGATTGGTATAATCCTAATTCCTTAGTTCCATGCTCTGCCTTCCACATGAAGAGATTGCCCTCATAGGAAATTCCCAAGCATTGAGAATATGGAACACCTGGGTCTCTGATTTTGATTTCCTTATTATTCGCCCCATAAACCAAATCTTCATCCTTTTCTTCAACTTGTCTTGGAATATATAATTCATTTAATATTTGAATGATTTCATTGTTAGAGCTAGATTGCCTTAGCCTTTTAAAGTCATCCCCATCGTTGATTGCTGATTTAAGTCTGATTAAAAAGTCTGCATCCTGTGTCCTTCTGCTTATTTTATATTTTGGAAGGATAAAGTCCTTATCGCCAGAATAATTTACATAAAACCAGACACATATATTGAAAATAATCTTGTGGGCTTCACTTGCAACTTCCAGTTCACCGCTAATATCTGCTGCGGTACTCTTATCTAAAAAAGGATTTGCATTAGTTTGATTATTCTGATTATTAATTTGTGAACTTGAAGATGAATTGATTTTCTTAACTTCATTGAATCCAGTTTTATAATCTCTTAAACCACCATTCTGTACATATGGCCTTGCCATTTGTGCAGGAGATGAGAATCCTCCAGCACCATCACCATAGAGGGTATTGTGATAAACATCATTTCTTAATCTTCGAAGCCTTGAAAAATCATTTTTTATGTTGTTAGGTAAAATATTGGCATTGTTCAATTTTTCAATTCTTTTGTATTGGCTGTTTTCATCATCCTTTATGCCTTCAAAAGCAAAAATTGCCTTAGTGATCTTTTCAGCTATTCTTCCAGCAATCAGAATAGCTTCGACACCATCCCCTTCAATGAGATTCTTATCCATCCTTGCACAGTCAAGATAAATATCCTTGAATTGATTTTCCAAGAAACTAAAACAAAATTCACTCATTTTAACAGCCCTTTAATAAAAAATGATATGCAGTATACTCCCTACTATACTCCATGTAAAAAAAATTATCTTAAAATTTTCTTTAATTAATTTAATAACCTAAAATATCCTTATGCAGGATCCATACCTTGTGCACCAATCAATAAAACAACATCATCCTTGCTTGCAGTTTCCATAATATATCCTAAAGTGTCATATAATTTTTCAAAATGATTATATCTTATGCGTTGCTTATCCAAATTAGCAAAGAATATGTCCTTTTCAAAGTCTTCAACAAAATTCAAATGATCCACCAAATCAACACTTGATGATAGGCTTAAATAGATTTCCCTCTTTTTAGCTTTTGAATCATTTTCAATTGCATCCTCGTTTCTATGGTGCAATTCCTTGATTACTTCAGCTAAAGCCTCTGAATTGAGACCATTTAAAGTTTCTCCACGTGAACCTCTGATAGCACAGGCAATATACAAGTCTCCCTTATCCAATTGTTCTGCCAAGTCATAGGTTGCTCTAACAGTGTTCTTTATTCCGTCAGGATTGTGTGCAAAGTCATCAATGACTATAGGTTCATCGTAAAGCCTTGTGAATCTTCTGCTGAGAGGCCTGTATGTTTTCACTCCTTCTGTAATGTCTTCAATAGGAATACCCAATGAAATACAAGCTGAGATGGCAGACAAAATGTTGCGGATAAAATGATTTCCAGTAAATGGAAGCTCTTCAAAGGTTAAAATAGCTTCACCATCAAATATAATCACCTTTTCTTCACTGTCAAAGTATACTTTCCTATTGCTTTCTGCATCGTAATCTTCAACAGCCTGCTTTTCCATTGAAGTGAAGAAAGTCTCCACGCCATCATTTACAAACTCTTTCATTGCAAGGACATTTTCATCATCGAAGTTAAGAACAACTCCTCCCCTGTTGGTAGCCCTCACTACACCAGAGGTTTCTTCAAATACTTCTTCAATTGAGTTTACAAGCCCAATGTGGTCCATTGCAACATTAGTGATGACACCTACATCAGGATTGATTGCAGAAGACATGATCATTGCATGATTCTTCATCAAATCGGTTCCCCAACCTTGAACTTCTGAAACTTCAATGACCAAATAGTCAAAGACTTCCTTGTTTGGAATGTCGCATATGAAGTTGAATAATCTTGCATCCACTCCTTGATTGGCTAAAACCTCTTCAGAGATTAATTTAGTAACCATAGGGTCAATCAATGTATTAAATTCAGATTTTGCATCAGTGTTTGTGAATACATTGTATCCTGCATGGGATAATATGTGATAAATCAAATGGGAACTGGTTGATTTGCCGTTGGTTCCACTTATTACAACCCTTTTAGAAGCAGGGACTAAATTATCTATTGTCCATTTAATTGCAAATGCATTAGCAAACTCTATTCTATCAACTACAATAACCGGAAAATTAAGCTTTTCAGCCATTTCCAATGCATCTTCCTTAGGAGTCAAGGTTATGAGACATGCAACATTTTTGTTGTTTGCAATTTCAACGCCTTTGCCATTGATCCAATGTCTGATTACAATATCTCCCTCTTGAGCCTCATTTAAAGTTTCAAAGATTCCAGTAAATCCATTTGAAGCCTTATAATCATTAGATCCATAGATTTTGCCGCCAATTGAATCTGCAAGTTGACTGATAGAAAAAGTATTTAAAGAAGATACGGAATCTGCTAATTCATTTAAAAAATATGTTTTTGACATTTTAATCCCCTTTAAGATTGATAGTATATAAAATAAAATAAAAATTAAATTAGATTTTAAAATAGTTTTAAAATAGTTTTGAAACCTATTAAAACATATAAAAACCTATGAAAAGAGGTATAATTTTGCTAAAATACCAATTATACATACTGCTACTGTAAGTAGCCAATAAGATAAAACAATTTTAACTTCAGAAATACCCTTATAATTTAAGGTATGATGCAAAGGCTCTACAGGCAATGTAATTATATGAGCTCTATGCATTAAACTGATGATAGTGGATACAATCGGTACAGCCAAAGCAAGTATGCCATAGTAAGGTATATCTGTCAAGAGCACTGCTGCTGCATAACCGGTACCTAAAACGAATGAACCAGTATCACCCATAAATATTGAAGCCGGATATTTATTGAAGACTAAGAAACCAAGACACATTGTACCCAATAAACCAAATGGATAGAGTGTAGAGGTGTTTCCAAACATGACTCCATATAGACAGCAGAATGCTGATGCAATAGCTATAATTCCTGCAGCTAAACCGTCCATTCCATCAATGAGATTTACTGCATTGATTGAACCTAATACGCCAATCATCAAAACAGGATATGCTAAAAGCCCTAATTCAAATCCACCTAAAGTGGTTATAACTCCTGTAAATGCCAAGAATAAACCTGGAATCAATTGTACAATAATCTTTACTTCTTCACTTGGCTCGTATTTGATAGGAATTTCAGCAACAAACTCCAATTTCCCATCTTCAACTAAAGGACCCACTTGTTCTTTTGCCTTATCTGTGGTAATTCTTGCCTCTTCACCTACACCCAAATCGAGCAATCCAATAGGAACAACGGAATCACTTATGTTTTTGACTACCTTCTGATACTCCTTAACTCTAAGTCCTAAAAGGTCGTCGATTAATCCCATTACTCCACCAGTGAGCATGATAAATGAAATTATCAAAATATCTTCATTTCTAAAGTACTGGGACAGAATAATTAAAACTGTAAATAAGAAAGCGATTCCCCCCATTGTTGGAGTTCCTGCCTTATGTCTATGTTCACTAACGATAGGATTATCAGTTAAAACTGCATCCCTTAATGCTCTCCTTACAGACCATGTAAAAATTACTGTAGCAAAGAAAGTAATAAAAAATTTATATAAGATATTTTCCAATGCCATACTCATCACACTTGATTCATAAAAATTTATCCAATTTCAAAATCATCAGAAAAATTTAAATTTCTAAAAAAAATTTCTAAAATCTACTTTTTTATTATATATTTTTATAGTCATTATAATATTTAAGTTTTTATTTATATATAAAAAAATGATATTACAATGATATTATCATCAAAATTTGATATTAACAATACAACATCAGAAAATTTTCATGCAAAAATAGAAAAAAAATGAAAAAATTTTTGTAAAAAATAAAAATAGGAATAATTATTAAAAAAAGATAATTAAATTTAAAAAAAAAAAATAGAATTAAAGAATTAAAAGAGAATAAAAAGAATAAAAAGAATTAAAAGAATAAAAGAATTAAAAAGAATTTAAGGTATTAAATACTATAATCATTACCTGTCAATTCTTTAGCTATTTCAAAAGTTTCTTCACGAGTATTTCCCCTAATGGTTATTCTTTGGTAACCTTTAGGACCATGAACTATGAAATTGCCATTTATGTACTCTTTTAAAGGTTCTTGAGGATCTGGACCTTCATAATCACCTATAGGTATCTCTAAAGTATAACACTCTTTCATATCCTTTTCCAATGATTCTACATCAAAATTCCCACTTGCAATGTCTACAAGCAGATTTAATGGATTTAAGTCAGTGCAGGCAAATGAAAGGTATCTTGTTCCACTTGGACGAGTGTTTATTTCAATTGCATAAACCTTATTTTCCTCTTTTGAATATATTAAATCCATATCGATGGTTCCTTCAGATTTAAGGTTAGTTGCAATGTGTTTAGCTATTTTCCTAAACTCTTCATTATCAATATCTTTAAAATCACAAGGACCATATCTAAGACGTTTGATTGGATGAATTCCTTCCAAATTAGTTTCCCCCTTATAAACAGGCACCAATGGCAAATATTCACCATTCCATCCGATAACTTCTATGGAAACTTCGCTTCCTTCAATGAATTTTTCAATCAGGGCTTCATCAAAATTCTCAAAATAATCTAAAACATCAGTAAATTCATTAGTTATGCAAATATCCTTTCCACCTTGTCCTTCACCTTGTTTTAAGACAATAGGGAAACTGAAACCTAATTTTTCAATAAATTCCTCTTCAGTTTCAAAGTCATCCTTTTTTAAAACATTTGCTGGCGGAACATTAAGGTTTATTGATTTAAAGAATTCTTTGGTTTTTATTTTATCGGATGCTATTGCAACTGCATTAACATTTGAAGAGATAACTGGTATATTATGTTTTTCCTCAATTTCCTCTTTCATAAGAGCTACAGCCATCAATGGAGGATCAATACCAAGAAGCGGAACAATTGCATCTACTTTTTCTTCAATAGCTACTTCCATTGGTTTTTCCATCCCTCTTGGAACGATATAGCATTTTGTAGCCAAATCTAAATTAGGAGCTTCTTCATTTGATTCTGTAATTATGCTTTCTATTCCCAATTTATCAACATGATAAGCTACATCATCATATAATCTTGATCCGATAAACAAAACTTTCATAAAATCACACTTGAATTCCTTATCTAATAATATATTTAAAATCTTATTAAATAAAATTTACTTAAAAAATCATTAAAACAATCTAAAAATAGTAATTAATTAAAATATAAAATAAAATATGAATTAGATATTCATAATTTTATCAAACAATAATTTAATGAGCATATCTGAAGAGTCCTTGATTTTAGGAGATAATTCAAAGGACAAATCCATGATTTCCGGTTCAATTCCAATAAAAAGAATATTAAAATCCTTTTCCAACTGCAAATATTTAATCAAATAGGATAATGACATTGAGTGGGTTGAAATGCTGATATCCACTATATTGTCCTTATTGACAATATTTATTTCACCAGCTTCCCTGTTCATCAAACTGGCATCAATAAGAATAATATGGGAAGGATTGCATTTTTTTATCAATCCTGTGAAATTTTCAGGTACAGAACCACCATTGATTAAAAATGTTTTATTAAGCCTTTCGACTAATGACTCATTTACATCAACATTCAATTCGTTAATGTACGAATCAAGCGCCTCATTTAGAGGTGTATTTCCAGTGTTAATATCATATACATTATCAAAAAACTCAAAATCATTATCTTTATCCATAGGAATTTTTTGATTAAAATATTCATTTAAATCCGTCTGATTTGAATTATTCATAATAGAATCTTTTAAAATAGATAATTGATTAATAATATAAGGTCCTAAACCATCATCTCCACGTATATCATTTCCAATACCT
>CAJOMK010000090.1 GCA_905235495.1 uncultured Methanobrevibacter sp. | reverse complement strand
CTGATTTTGAAGTTCCTAAAATGCCTCGTTTAGGAAGCCATGGACTTAGAAGAGCTATGAGGTTCCAAGTATGGGATGCAAGTGCTGTGGCAACTGATGATGGAGTGATGTGTGAGTTCTCCATTGACAAGGGATCTTATGCAACTGCAGTCTTAAGGGAAGTTATGAAAAAGGATGTTTACTGAAATCTCTTTTATTCAATTTAAAGCTGTTTTCATAATTTAATTAATTAAATAGAAATTTTAAAACACTTTTTTCACTATTTCATCAATAAAATCTATTTTTTAAATATATTTTTTCTTATTTTGATATTTTTTCACACAAGGAACCTGATAAGGCCTAAAATAAGTAAATGCCCTGGATAGAATATATAAAAGAACCATTTATTAAATGCAGATTTCTTGCCTGATTTACCATTA
Organism: uncultured Methanobrevibacter sp.; assembly: GCA_905235495.1. Classification (GTDB taxonomy): domain Archaea; phylum Methanobacteriota; class Methanobacteria; order Methanobacteriales; family Methanobacteriaceae; genus Methanobrevibacter. The sequence continues at coordinate 4,913 of CAJOMK010000090.1, read as the reverse complement.
TACATTAAGAAGAACAATGGCACTAAAAACATTCCTATTTTATGTATTTGGAAGTCCATGGTAAAGGCAAAATGGAATGGATTAGCAAACAATCTTACTGTAAATATATATAACAATGCAACAACTGTATATAATGCCCACATTTTCTTAGGATCCTCTCTAAAGAAATAAAAGATTAAACAGAGCAATATGAGGTAGTAATCCCAATTAGAGAATGCTGAAAGCCAAAGAATAAATAGTGTAATAGCCAATTTCAAATAATTTGGAATATTGATTTTATCCCATAAATATATTGTAATCAAACCAAGGAATAAAGTAAATATAACGCTTGATTCATTGATGGCTAGTGTGGAATTTATAGAGGATATGAATACATTAGGGTCTATAAATACAGTTCCGCTTGCACTCATGAATTTTGGAATGATAGAACCAGGATACAGGTGAAATGGATTTATATACGCTGTACGGCACATATTATAGGGGATATAAGATATTATTGAAAATATAAGCATTCTTTTCATATATTTATCAATGTTTCTGGTATAATGATATCCTTCAGCAATGGATAATGCCATAGTTGGTGCTGTCAAACGGCTTATTATGCCAACAATAATAACCGGTGTACTTGTGAATGGGAAAAATGAGCATATATGATCGAATAGCATTAAAATAATCACAATATATTTTAAAACATTCTTGTTGATTATTTCGTATTTTTCAAATCGATTATCCTTACTTATATACATGGTTTCACTTTTGTAATCTAGCTATTTTTTGTTTCAATTAACTTAGATTGGGGTTTATTGTTTACTAAAACCCCTAAATAAGCCAATACAGCAGATACAATTATGGCAAGCAATGTTGGACCTAATGGAATTGTATCAAGTCCTACAGTTAATTGATACACAATGAAACCTGCAAACCATGCGAATAGGTTCCAGTACCAGATTCTTGAATTCCCATTCTCTTCCTTTGAAAGATAAAATGAAACCATAAGCACTGCAGCCATAGGAGCAAATACTGATGCAATGAGATAGAGGAATCCAATGTAGTGGTCCATGATTCCTGAAATTGCAAGCACTGCACTTAGGAAACTCACTACAACTCCTGCAATTCTTGGATTTATTTTGCTAAAGATCGCTTTTGAGGATTCTCCTGCAGAGTTTGCAGCTACAAAGTTGGAAGTTATAGTTGAGAGCACTAGAATAATCACTCCGGTAGCTCCAAGACCTGCCATAAGGATTGATTGCGCAATGCTTGTTGTACCAATTCCAACAATTTCCATACCTAAAACATACATCCAAAGACTTGCTATAGTGTATGCTACTGCAGAGACCATTGTTCCATTTATAGGATTTTCAACATCTTTAGTATAGTCTGAAATTACAGGAAGCCATGAAATAGGCATTGCAATTGATATTTCAAAAATGTTCCAAAAACTTAACGGTGCAGAATTTGCCTTTGCAATGGATGCAATAGGCAATGCATTTGAAATATCTCCTCCCAATAATCTGACTGATAGGATTGCAAGGAGTATTGTAAGCACCAACATCATAAGAGTGGTTACTTTGGATAAACGGTAAAGCCCGACGTAAACCCATATTGCAATAATTACTGAGAGAATTATGCATGTTAGAGTGAAGGAAATAGGTAAATTCAGACCCATCATCGCTGCTGCACCTTGTGCATTCAGTACAGCTACCCATGCTATAAGCTGCATCACGTTCAATGATGAAAAGAATTTGGAGCCATAATTACCAAAAGTGGATTTAATGGTTTCCATTGCATTCACTCGTAGGCGTGCGCCTACTAAACCTGTAAAAAATAGTAATATTCCACCTATAATGTGTCCAAGTACCAATGGAATCCATATGGAATCAACCGGTGTTGAAGAAGCAAGATGTATTCCTGCTTCTATTTCTGAAACAGAGATTGCAACACCAAACCAAATAACTCCATTTGAAAAAAGACCAGTTCGATTTTCCATGTTTTGTCTGCTTTAAAGTGGATTTAATAAATAATTTTCCAATGTGTTTTTATTTTTTTACGATTAAAATTCTTGTGCTTTAAAATTCCTTTAACAAATCGTAAAGTTCAGGGATTGCCTGTTCGAATTTAACTCCATAAGTATGGGTCTCATCACCAATTGTCTTTTCAATTGCCTTTTTGGTAAATTCTCCAGCAACTTTTGCTGCAGAAGAAGGAGTTTTGCCTAACATGGTTGATCCAACAAATGATGAAGCGAAGACATCACCGGTTCCATGAGATACGTAATCAACTTTATCATTGTAAACGATTTCAATGGATTCATCTTGTTTATCAAAAATAATCATTCCCATTTCATTCTTATCGTTTTCATATCCTTTCAATATGACATACCTATTTGTAAATGATGAAAGCTCTTTTGCCATTTCAATCATTTCCTCTTTGGAGAATGTTTCTTTCCAAGGCTTATGGAGGATATAACAAGCTTCAGTTGTGTTAGGGAGTATATAATCTCCTAATTTACAAAGTTCTCCCATTGCATCAGCGAATTCTTGGTCAAATCCATTGTAGAATTCACCACGGTCTGCCATAGCAGGGTCTACAAATACTAAGCCTCCTTCTTTTAATCTGGAGTCTATGATGTCTTTAATGTAATCCAATTGTTCTTGTGATGCAATGAAACCAGTATAGATTGCATCAAATGAAATTCCTTCCTTTTCCCAATGTTTTCTAATTTTAGGAAGGTCTTCAGTTAAGTCTCTAACTGTGAAATCTGTAAAACCTGATGTATGTGTTGATAAGACTGCAGAAGGAAGAATTGCTGTTTCAATTCCCAAAGCAGAAACTACAGGAAGCGCAACGGTTATTGAGCACTGTCCATAGCATGAAATATCTTGTATAGTTAAAATTTTAATTGTTTCGTTCATTCTTTCAAACCTATTATTATTTTTAATAATTACAGTTAATTACTATTTTATTTTTAATATATAATTATTTTTGTAATTAATTTAATTTATTTTTAAAGATTCCTTTGGATTTATAGGAAAATGTGCTATAACGAAAATGTGCTATAACAATAACAATTGTTATATTTATTTTTTTATCTCTTATTGTATATAAAACTTTGTAAAGAACTATTTTTTAAAGACTTTTATAATAGAATTGATAAAATAAATATATTTAATGATAATTTTAAAATTTAATTTTTCTTAATTATTAAAAAATATATATTTTAATTATTTTCACATGTGATTTTATGATTGAATGCAGAAATATTTCTAAAGGAAAAGCAGAAGGGGAATTAATTGTATCTGGTGAAGCAATTAGTTTTTTAGGTGGAGTAGACCCAGAAACAGGAATAGTCATTGACCCAAATCATGAACTCAAAGGGCAGTCCATTAAGAATAAGGTGCTTTTCATTCCAGGAGGAAAAGGATCAACTGTAGGGTCTTATGTAATTTTTCAGATGACGAAAAACAACACAGCTCCAAAAGCGATTATTTGCCTAAAGGCAGAACCTATCATAGCTACTGGTGCTATCATGTCCGATATTCCAATGGTTGATTCTCCATCAAGTGTTGAAGAATTGGTAAATGGACAAATGGTGGAAGTAGATAGTGATAATGGTAAAATAACTTTATTGTAATCAGTATAATCAATTTAATCAATTTTCAATTTAATTAATCATTCTATTTAATTAATTATCCAATATAATCAAAAATCTAATGGGTGAGGTTATGTCATCAATTTATGTTAAAAATGTAAATATTATTAATCCTTTTAGTGAAGAACCTCTTAAAGAGCGTCATGTTTTAATTGAAAACGGCAGGATAAAGTCCTTGCATACAGAAGAATCCTCATTATACAAGGACCATATTGTAATAGATGGTGAAGACAATTATCTTCTTCCAGGATTTATAGACTCACATGCTCATCTTATGGCAAATGGGTTCCATAAAGAGGATATCATGAAAAATCCCCTTTCATACTACTTCTATAATGCTGTAGCCAATATGAAAGCAACTATTGATGCAGGCGTTACCACTGTCCGCGATACTGGACTTGCAGACATTGGAGTTAAGATGGCTCAAGAAAGAAAGATTTTCCCTGCCCCTAGATTAAACATTTCAATAAAGCCTTTAGCTATTACCGGTGGACATTTTGACCATTATTTAAACTCAGGATTTGATATGGAAATTGCATATCCTGGTTTTCCAGTAGGAACCTGTGACGGTGTTGAAGAGGTTTTAAGAAAAACCCGTGAAGTGATTAGGGCTCGTGCAGATTTTGTTAAAATTATGGCAAGTGGGGGAATTCTATCCCCATATACCTCTCCAGACATTGCGCAATTCAATAAAAAGGAATTGAAGACCATTGTCGATGAGGCGGGAAATCATAATTTAAAGGTAGTTGCACATTGTCATAGTATGGAAGGAATTGCAAGATGTGTAAAAGTTGGTGTAAAATCCATTGAACATGGTACTTTCATTGATAGGAAGACTTCACAGCTTCTTGCAAAAAAGAGAGTGTATCTCACTCCTACCTTGGTTGTTCATCACACACTAATTAAAGAGGGGGTCCCTGTTTGGGATAATTTTGCAGACGACAAGGTGAGAAAACTCAAAGAAGTTGTTAAAATTCAAAAGGAAAATATTTCTACAGCTTATGAAGAGGAAGTAAGCTTCCTAATGGGTTCTGACTGTGGTGTAATAGACCATGGAAGAAACCTTGGTGAATTGAAATATCTTGTTGATATAGGTTTAAGCCCACTTGAAGCTATTCAAGCGGGAACAATAGAAGGAGCCAAGTTCTTCAATCAGGAAAATGATTTAGGTTCAATTGAAGAAGGAAAAATAGCAGATATGATTATTGTTAAGGAGAATCCTATTGATAAGATAGAATCCTTAGCAGATAATGATAATATCCTA
>CAJOMK010000089.1 GCA_905235495.1 uncultured Methanobrevibacter sp. | reverse complement strand
GCTAAAGTTACTGCAATAGGTATTGCTATCATTGGAGCAATTGGTTTTGTAATTGTTTTAATTGGTCAATTATTAGGATTATAATCTCCTGATAAAAGACTAATTCTATTATTTTTATTCAAATTATAAAGATTTTGAATATTCTATTTCATTTTTCAGTTATTTTTAATCGTTTTTTATAATAACTTTGGTTATTATTTTTTCAATCTTTTTTATTTTTTAAAATCCGAAAATTTGAAACATTTATATATAAGATATTACATATATATTTTTATTATATGAATCTAATTTTATTTATTTTACTTTAACATTCATATTTTCTTAAATTTAAATCGTAGATTTTAGCCTATAAATTATTTAAATTTGTTCTTTTCAAATTTGAATATGCTGCTGTTTTGTAATTTTACAAAAATAGGCTAGAATTGAAAGAAAGTGCTTCTATATGGATATTTAAATTAAGGAAAATAATTAAAGTTTATTTATATAACTATAACATTAATTTAATCTATAAATTTATTAATAATTGATAAATTTAATTAAATAGGTGAATTTAAATGGAAGATAATCAAAATTCCATATTTGCTCTAAAAACATCAGCAGGTCAAGAAAGAAATGTTGCAAGACTTTTAGCGATGAAGGTGGACAAGCCTGGAGTAGATATTAAATCAATCGTTGTGCCAGAATCATTAAAAGGTTATATTATTGTTGAATCTGCAACTAACCTTGATATGAAGAACCCTGATATGAAGGTTCGTCATTTAAGAGGCATTGTAGGTGCAAACAAAGATGGAACTATTGATAAGAGTAGTCAAATAACCTTGGAGGAAGTTAAGAAATTCTTAAAACCACAACCAATTATCTCCTCTATTCAGAAAGGAAGTATTGTGGAACTTATTTCCGGTCCTTTCAAAGGCGAAAAATCAAAAGTTGTCCGTTTAGATGAATCTCGTGAAGAAGTAGTTCTCGAGTTAATTGAAGCAGCAGTTCCTATACCTGTTACTGTTAAAGCTGATCAAATTAGAATTATTAAAAAGGAGGCTGACTAATGGCTAAAGATACAGTTGAAGTTCTTCTCGAAGGTGGAACAGCTACTCCTGGACCACCATTAGGCCCTGCAATTGGACCTTTCGGTGTTAATATGATGCAAGTAGTTGACGAGATCAATAAAAAAAGCGCTGATTTCGCTGGTATGAAAGTACCTGTAATTATTACTATTGACAGTGATACTAAAGAATTCGAAATCGAAATTGGTACCCCTCCAACAACTGCACTTATTATGGATGAACTTAGCATTGAAAAAGGTGCTCATGAACCTGGTGCTGAAGTTGCAGCTGATTTATCAGTGGAACAAGCTTTTAAAATTGCAAGAATGAAATTCGAATCATTACTCGCAAATGATTACAAAGCAGCAACCAAAGAAGTTATGGGTACTTGTGTAAGTATGGGTATTACCGTTGACGGTAAAGATCCAAGAGATGCTCAAAAAGCAGTTTCTGCTGGCGAGTATGATGATATCTTTGACAACTTCGAAGAATAGATTTGAAAATCTGTTAATAAAAATATCATTTCAAAAGTACTTACAATACTTAAAATTTATAACAAACTATTTATGCTTAATGTATTGTCTGTTTAAGTGATTAATTTGCATGATTGAATTATTTTAATTTTGATTGATTATCCTTAATCATAGCTTATTATTAATTTAATGTCAACAGCTTATTATGATAAATAGATAATATTTATTCACTTAATGTAATGATGTTATGATTGTACTGTTTTACTTGTTCTAGAACAGTATAGTTGTAATTGATATATTGAAAGGAATCTAAAATTGATAAATGCTTTTTAAAGATTTTATTTAATTTGAAGATTTCTCGTAAAAAAATATCCAATGAACAAAGTTCATGGAGGATTTATATGACACAAGAGATTATTGATGCGGTGAAGGAGGCAAAAGAACAAGCTAAGCCGAGAAACTTCACTCAATCCATTGATGTTATCATAAACATTAAGGATTTAGATGTCAGAAAACCAGAAAACAGATTTAGCGAAGAAGTAGCTCTTCCTAACGGCCGTGGCAAAGAAGTTAAAATCGGAGTCATTGCTGATGGTGAATTAGCTCTTGCTGCTAAAAATGCTGGTGTAGATGTCGTAATCTCCAAAGAAGATTTACAAGAATTTGGTAAAGACATTAAGGCTGCTAAAAAAGTAGTCAACTCTGTCGATTCATTTATCGCACAAGCTGATATGATGCCACTTGTAGGTAGATTCTTAGGTCGTATTTTAGGACCTCGTAATAAGATGCCTAAACCTGTACCTGCTAGTGCAAGAATCGAACCATTACTTGAAAGAGTACAATCTACCATTAAAGTAGGTGTAAAACAACAACCTTCTATTCAAATCTTAGTTGGAACTCAAGACATGGACGACGAGAAGTTAGCTGAAAATATTGAAGCTGTTCTTGCAGTATTAGACCGCAATTTAGAAAAAGGAAGAAACCAAATAAAATCCATGTATATTAAAGCGACAATGGGTTCAGTAGTGAGGGTGATTTAAGATGGCTCACGTTGCTGAATGGAAAAAAGAAGAAGTTAATGAACTTAAAGGTTTAATTGATTCTGCAGAAGTTGTAGGTATTGTTAACTTATTAAACATTCCTGCTAGACAATTACAAGAAATGAGAAAAACTCTCGCAGGAAAAGCAACTATCAGATTATCTAAAATTAACCTTATGAAATTAGCTTTAAAAGATTGTGATAATGAGAAAGCTAACATTACTGAGCTTTCAGATTATATGGAAGGTCAACCTGCACTTGTTTGTACCGACATGAATCCTTTCAGATTGTATAAAATATTAGAAGACAGTAAAACTTCTGCTCCTGCGAAAGCTGGTGCAACTGCTCCTGCTGATATTGTTATACCTGCTGGAGATACTGGTTTTCCACCAGGTCCGTTCCTCGGTGACTTACAACAAATAGGTGTACCTGCAAAAATCGACAAAGGAAAAATTGTAGTTTCTAAAGATACTGTAGTAGTCGAAGCTGGTGAAGAAGTTTCCAAACAAGTAGCTTCTGCTTTAACAAGGATGGATATCAAACCTATGGAAGTAGGTATGGATCTTAAAGCTGTATACGAAGATGGATCTATCTTCAAAGCAGATGTATTATCTATTGATGAAGAGGAAACATTTGCAGATATTCAAGCTGCATTTGCTAAAGCATTCAACTTATCTGTATTTACTGCTTTCCCAACTAGCGAAACTATTTCAACTATTATCAGTACTGCTCATACTAAAGCATACAATGTTGCAATTGAAGCAGCTATTCCTACTGACAAGACTTCTGACATGTTAATTGCACTTGCAAATGCTAAGATGTTAGCATTAGCTGGTGAATTATCTTCTGACGCAATCGATGACGAAATTTCTAATAAATTAGCAAGTGTTGCAGTTGCTGCAGCTCCTGTCGTTGAAGAAGCTGAAGAGGAAGAAGAAGTTGAAGAAGAGGAAGAAGAAGATAAAAGTGAAGAAACTGCAGCACTTGGATTAGGTGCTTTGTTTGGTTAGATAAAATTTAAAATTTATACTTTTTAATTGTTTAATTAGTGTTTTTTAAACACGCAAGGGTTCAATATAAAAAAAATAATATGTATTGAATTTTTTAAAAGAAAATAAATTATTATAACAAAAAACGGTGATAACATGGAATATATATATGCGGCAATGATTTTGCACACCACAGAACAAGATATTAATGAAGAAAATGTAACTAAAATCTTAGAAGCAGCTGGCGCTAACGTAGATGACTCTAGAGTTAAAGCTTTAATCGCAGCATTAGAAGATGTTGATATTGAAGAAGCTATGGAAACTACTGCTATGGCAGCAGCTCCTGCAGCAGCAGCTCCTGTGGCTGAAGCAGCAGCAGAAGAAGAGGAAGAAGAAGAGGAAGAAGAAGACGAAGAACAAGCAGCTGCAGCAGCAACCGCTGGTTTAGGTGCTTTATTCGGATAGATTCTTTCTATCCTTTATTTTCTTTTTTTTTTTAAACATTTTTTAATGTTCGTATTTTTTCAAACTTTTTTATTTCCCAAACATTTTTTAATCTATTTTTCAAACTATTTTTCTAACTTTTTTTATTTCCTAAACATTTTTTAATCTATTTTTCAAACTATTTTTCAAAATCTATATATGCCTATTTGGATAAATTATTATTATAAATATGGAGGGGAGATTGTGGTTTTTTGTCCAAATTGTGGTGCAGAAAATAATGATACTGCAAAGTTCTGTAAAAACTGTGGTAATTCATTAAGCGGTGGAAATCCAATTAAAGACAATTATGTAACTACTGGAAATGCACCCTCTGCACAAAGTAATAATTCAAATTTCAATAATGGTTCAAACAATTCAAATTCAAAATCTGATAATAAGAATCTGATCATCATTAGCTTGACAATAATTATCTGTGCACTTCTGATTGCAGGTGCCTTAATAATGTTCTCAAGCAATGGTAATGATAATGATGACAGTGAACTTTCAGATTCAGCATCATTGAATGGTGGATTAGATACTGTAAATGAGTCTGTAGATAATGCTGCTGATGATTCAGCAGCAAGTACTGTTGCACAAGACAGTTCTCCACGGATTATAAGTGGTAGTTTCTCAACAGGAAGTTCAGCGTCTGACAAGACTTACTGTACTATTTATGTAGGATCTGAACATGCAGGTGAAAAGGTCAAAATTAGTATATTGTACAGTAATGATGGATCTACATTAAATCAAGGTAAAGTGGTGTCAAAAACCGTCAGCAGTGATGGTTATGTAAAAGTGGCAAGTGCAAATGCATTAGATTACTATCCTGATGAAGCGTATATCACATTATACGACAATAATGGAAATGTCCTTGACACTCAAACTGTATACTTGAATGAAAACAGTGGAAAACAAACTTTTAGTTAAGTTTTCCATTTATTATTTTTTTATAATTAATAGTTTTTTTAAAATTTGTTATTAAAATATTTTTTTATTATCATATTATTTTAAATTAAATTATTTTAGAATTTATTTTTTTAAATAGGAGAAAAGTATGAAATGTCCAGTTTGCGGATGTGAAAATCCGGATGATTATAAGTTTTGTCATGATTGTGGAAATCCTTTGATTTTAAATGATTTAAGCAATTCGGATGACTTTTCATCTTTTGATAGCAAAAAATTAATTATTATAGGTTATATAATAGCTATTCTATTCGGTTGGGGTAGCTTTATACTTAGCGCATTATTCGGTTCATATGGATTTATAGGATTCATAGGACTATTTTTCCCAGGATTCATGTTAAACAGCAAAGAT
>CAJOMK010000088.1 GCA_905235495.1 uncultured Methanobrevibacter sp. | reverse complement strand
AAGGGAAGCAAAAACCATTTTTGCAAATGGTCCTGCAGGTGTATTTGAAGACCCTAAGTTTGCAATCGGTACAGAAGACATTATCAATGCAATAGCTTCATCTGAAGGATTTTCAGTTATTGGTGGAGGTCATATTGCAGCAGCTACCGTTAATTTAGGTTATGATGATAAGATGGACCATATCAGTAGTGGTGGAGGCGCTTCCATTGATATGTTGGCTGGTAATCCATTACCTGCTGTTGTAGCTCTTGAAGAGTCTAAAGAATTATTTGATGGCAAATAATTCTTAAAATTTTTTCTTTTTCTATTTTTTTCTATTTATTTTTATTCTATTTTTTTCTATTTTATTTTATTCTATTTTCATGCATTGATAGAAATTTATTCTTTTTTTAATTTTATTCTTATTCATTATTCAATGCACTTTTTTCATAAAAATCTTTAATGATTTTTACCATATTTTTGAGTTATTTTAAATACTTTTTTATAATTTGTAATAATTTCTAATGAATAATCATGATAATTATACAAAACTTTATATAAAAAATAAGATATAATATAAGAATGTTGGAAATTTAAGATTTTAAAGGTTATAAAATGACAGATGAAATTATAATTGCAGACAGTGAAAATGTAAAAAACATATTAAACGGATTTCAAAACGCTTTAAAAAATGTAAAGGAAATTTCTCCTTTGACTTTTTGTATAACCAATTTTGTAACAGTTAATGATTGTGCAAATTCAGCATTAGCTATTGGGGCATCACCGATCATGTCCAATGGTGCTGAAGAAGGTGGAGATATAGTAAATATTGCAAGCGCTCTTGTAATCAATATTGGAACATTAAGCAAAGCACAGAATGAATTGATGAGAAACAGTGCAAATAAGGCTAAGGAAATCAACAAGCCTATCATATTTGATCCGGTAGGTGCAGGTGTAACTGCCTTAAGAAATGATATGACAAAAGAAATTGTTGAAAATTATCCTCTTGCATTAATTAGAGGAAACATGTCTGAAATCAAGGCTATAACTAATTTGATTAATCTTGATACAGAAAATGATTCTGTAGCTAAAGGAGTGGATGTAGCAGCAAGTGATGTTATTTCTAAAGATAATTTGGCTATTAATGGAGCAATTGTAAAAGCATTGGCTAAGGAATTAAATACAGTAGTTATTGCAAGTGGTCCTATAGATATTATTTCAGATGGGGAAGTGACATTTGGTCTTGAAAATGGTGATGAGATGATGCCTCTCATTACTGGTAGCGGCTGTATGTTAACTACCATTATCGGTTCCTATGTAGGAGCTAACGACCCATTGATCGGTGGAATAACTGCATGTGCATTGATGACAGTTGCAGGTGAAAATGCAGCAGATTATGTAAGAAATAATGATTTAGGCACAGGAAGCTTCAGAACATTATTGATTGACAATTTATATAAATTGACTGCTGAAGATTTAGTTGAAAGGGCTAATTTATTTGAAATAAATATTTGTTAATGTATTTTAATATATTTTAATATATTTTAATGCATTTTAAGATATTTGAGGTATTTGGTTAAATGACTAAGAAGAATATTGACTACTCTGTTTATTTGGTTACAGACCGTAGGAATAAGACTGATGAGGAATTCTTGAATATTATTGAAGAAGCTATTAAAGGAGGGATCACTATTGTTCAGCTTCGTGAAAAGGATGCTTCAACTAAAGAATTCTATGACTTGGCATTGAAGGTTAAGGAAATCACCAGCAGATATGATGTTCCCTTATTGATCAATGACAAGATTGATATAGCACTTGTTATTGACAGTGAAGGAGTTCATATTGGCCAGGATGACATGCCTGCAGACATTGCTCGCAGTATTATTGGTGATGATAAGATATTGGGTGTTTCCGCTTCAACAGTTGAAGAGGCTAAAAAGGCAGAGCTTGATGGTGCAGATTATATCGGATCTGGTGCAGTATTTCCTACAAGCACTAAGGATGATGTTGATTCAGTGCCATTAGATTTATTGAAGGAAATCGTGGATTCCATTGATATTCCTACTGTAGCTATTGGAGGAATTACTTTAGAAAATGCTCCTCTTTTAAAGGATAGTGGCATTGCAGGATTTTCAGTTGTAAGTGCAATTATGGGTGCTGAAGACCCTAAAGAAGCTTCTCTAAAATTAAAAGAGATTTATTTCTCTTAAATTCTTTTTTTATTATTTTTATCATATTGTCCTCTTAATATTATTTGGTTGGTAAAAAGTTTTTATAGTAAACTATTTAAATGATATTTACTAAATTACTATTGTTGAATATTTTTATCATATTCTTCCATATTTTTAAATTTTTATCTTATTACTTTAATGCCTCGGTGGCTCAGTCTGGTAGAGCGCGAGACTTGTAATCTCGTGGTCGCGGGTTCAATTCCCGTCCGGGGCTTTTTCTATGCTAATTTTTAATTGAAATTAATTATTTTAAGTTTTTAAAATTTTAAAAATTTTATCATAGAATATTTAGATTATTGCAATTACCAAAACATTTATATATTATGGTAATATAAAATAATTATGTTGTACAATAATTATGTGGGACCATAGGGTAGCTTGGTCGATCCTTTGGGCTTTGGGAGCCTGAGACTCCGGTTCAAATCCGGGTGGTCCCACTGTATATCTATCCCGTCTTAGCTCAATTGGCAGAGCGTTGGACTGTAGATCCAAATGTTGCTGGTTCAAGTCCGGCAGACGGGATTTTTATTATTATTTTCTAAACTATTTTGAATTTTCATTCGATTTTCAATTATTTAAAGATAAGATTTTAGAAACATTTATATATAATAATAAAGATAGTAATATAATGGGTATAACTTACTCGCATAGTCTGCCCTGGTGGTGTAGGGGCTATCATGTGGGCCTGTCGAGCCCGCGACTCGGGTTCAAATCCCGGCCAGGGCGCTTAACTATAAGTTAAGTTTGATAGCCACAATTAATTCATTTGTATAATCAGGGCCCGTAGCTCAGTCTGGCAGAGCGCTTGGCTTTTAACCAAGCGGCCGCGGGTTCAATTCCCGTCGGGCCCGCTCTGATTTTTTTTATTACTAACTTGCTAAATTTAAATTTTTAAATTAAGATTTTTTTATTGAACATTTTTTATTAGATTTTAGCTTTCAATGTCTTGTTTAAATCATATTTAAATTTTTGATGTATTTGAATTTAGAATTTATTCTACTAGAATTGATGATTTTTTAATATTATAAATGGGTTAATGTTGTATTCATAAATTATTAATGATTTATTTGTCTATTTTTTATTTTTTTAAGTGAATTATTTTTTATGGATTATTTTTTGCATGATCAATTGATAAGGTTATCAAATCTATTCTATGATGATGAAGAAATAAGGGATTATAAAATTCTATTAAATATGAATATATAAAAAAGTTTACAATTTGATTTAGTTTTAAGTTATTTATTTATTAAATATTTAAAAGTTTTATCGGAGGAATATTTTGGCATTTAATATATTAAACCATAGTGCTGTTCCTAAGCACGAAATTTTGTCTGATGATGAAATTAAAGAAATTTTTGCGGATGTTGATTATGATATAAGTCAACTTCCAAAAATTAGAGTAAACGATCCTGTTTCTAAAGCAATTGGTGCTGAAGAAGGTCAAGTTTTGAAAATAACTCGTAAAAGTGAAACTGCAGGCGTATTTGTAACATATAGGCTTGTCAGTGGAGAAAATAATCAAAAATAAATCTTTGAAAAATTATTTTTAAAATGAATTGTTTTAATTATTAAAATGGAATTATTTTAATATTAAATGAATTTATTTAAAATAAAACTATTAATGAAAATTTTATGTATTTAAACTGATTGTATTATTTTGGAGATATTAAATGAAAAATAAGACATGGGGTTTAGTAGATTCATTTTTTGATAAATATGATATTGTAGACCATCACATCAAATCATATAATGATTTTGTTGAAAATCGTATACAAAAAATTATTGATATCACTGAACCAATTACTATAGAAAACGAAAAAGGAAATTATACCCTCAGAACCGGTAAGATCAAAATTGAAAAACCTTTCACCAAAGAGGCTGACGGTTCTAAAAGTATGATTTACCCTACTGAAGCAAGACTTAGAAACTTAAACTATTCTGCTCATATGTACTTAGAAATGGCATTGCATGATAATAATAGTGATGAAGAGGAAGAATTGGAAGAAGTATACATTGGTGAATTACCTCTTATGCTCAAATCCAGCATTTGTCATTTACATGGGCTTACTGATAAAGAATTGATTGAAAGAGGGGAAGACCCTAAAGACCCAGGAGGATACTTCATTGTAAACGGTTCTGAAAGAGCTGTTGTTACTATGGAAGAGATTGCTCCTAACAAAATTATCCTTGAAAGAATTGATGAACCTGAAGACAGACATGCAAAAGCTATTGTAACTTCAATTAAAAGTGGTTTCAGAGCAAGAATTACCTTAGAATACAAAAAACCACGTAAAAGTGGAGTGTTCTTAAGAATTTCTTTCCCATATGTTCCTGGAGAAATTCCTTTAGTAATTTTACTTAGAGCGTTAGGATTATCAACTGATCAAGAGATTATTACAAAAATTTCAGATGATTTCAACTTCCAAATGTATATTGCAGATGATATTCAAGTTTCTGAAAAAGACTTGAAATTAGGTTCAGAATTAATGGCAAACATGACCAATGAAGAAAGAGAAGAATACCAAAGAATGGCTGCTATTAAATACATTGGTAATAGAGTAGCTAAAGGAATGACTGAAGAGTACAGAATCAAACGTGCTGAAGATGTCATCGACAGATACTTATTGCCTCATATGGGAATTGAATCTGATAAACGTTATGATAAAGCTATTTACTTAGCAGAAATGACTGAAATGTTACTTCAAGTAATTGAAGGTCAAAGAGAACCTCACGATAAGGACCATTACACCAATAAGAGATTAAGAGTTTCCGGTGACTTAATGGAAGACTTATTCAGAGTAGCTTTCTCTTCCTTAACAAGAGATATGAGCTATCAACTTGAAAGAAGCTTATCAAGAGGAAAAGAACTTTCAATTAAACAAGCTGTTCGTTCCGATGTTTTAACTGAAAACATTAAGCATGCAATTGCTACCGGTAATTGGGTAGGTGGAAGAGCTGGTGTAAGTCAGCTTTTAGACAGAGTCAGTTACATGGCTACACTTTCCCACTTGAGAAGGGTTGTTTCTCCACTTACAAGAAGTCGTCAACCTCACTTTGAAGCAAGGGACTTGCACCCAACTCAATTTGGTAAGATATGTCCAAACGAAACTCCGGAAGGGCCAAACTGTGGATTAGTAAAGAATTTAGCTCTGATGTGTAAAATCTCTGAAGGATTTGGAGACGAAGAAGATCAAAACCTTGTAAACATCATTAGAGACATGGATGTAGAGATGATAGATTAATCGGAGGAGTTTTATGGTAAGAGCTAAAATTTATATTAATGGAAAACTTACTGGTTATTGCGATAACCCTGAAGAATTTACAGAAGAAATGCGTGCTAAAAGAAGAGCTGGTGAAATCAACAATGAAATGAACATCACATATTATGATGATAACCATGAAATTTACATTTTCACCGACCAAGGTAGAGCAAGAAGACCTTTAATTCTTGTTTACGATGGTGAACCAGCACTTAAGGATGAGCATATGGATGCTATTGCAAATGGTGAATTGAAATGGGATGACCTTTTCGATTTAGGTATTTTAGAATGCTTGGATGCTGAAGAAGAGGAAAACTCATACATTGCAATGAATTTAAGCCAATTGAATGAAGACCACACTCATTTGGAAATTGATCCTTCCACTATGTTAGGTATCTGTGCAGGAATTATTCCATTTTCAGATCACAACTCTTCTCCAAGGAACACCATGGAAGCAGGGATGACAAAACAAGCATTAGGATTATATGTATCTAACTACGCTTTACGTACTGATACTCGTGCACACTTATTGCACCACCCTCAAACTCCTATAGTAAAAACAAGAATTATCGATGCTATCAATTACGATTCCAGACCATCCGGTCAAAACTTGGTTGTAGCACTCATGTCCTATGAAGGATATAACATGGAAGACGCAATGATTCTTAACAAATCTTCTCTTGAAAGAGGTATGGGAAGATCCAGTTTCTTCAGATCATACGAAGCTTCTGAAAGAAGATACCCTGGTGGTGAAGTTGACAGATTTGAAGTACCTGATAAAGCAATCAGAGGATACCGTGGAGATGACTTCTACAGAAACTTGGATGATGACGGTATTGTCAACCCTGAATCTCCTGTAAAATCTGGTGATGTATTGATTGGTAAAACTTCTCCTCCAAGATTCTTAGGAGAAATTGACGAATTCGGTACTGTTACTGAAAAAAGAAGAGAAACTTCCGTCACTGTAAGACATGGTGAACAAGGTATTGTCGATGCTGTGCTTTTAACTGAAACTGTTGAAGGAAGCAAATTAACCAAAATAAGAGTTAGAGATACCAGGCAACCTGAATTTGGTGATAAATTCGCATCAAGACACGGTCAGAAAGGGGTTGTAGGCCTTATCTTATCTCAAGATGATATTCCATTTACAGAAGATGGTGTTGTACCGGATATTATTGTAAACCCACACGCTATCCCTTCAAGGATGTCTGTTGGTCAGGTATTGGAAATGGTAGCTGGTAAAGCAGGTTGTATGGAAGGACATCGTATGGACGGTACTCCATTTAATGATGCTGCAGAATATGAAATTAAACGTGCACTTAAGGAAAACGGTTTTGAATCTGCAGGATGCGAATCATTATACAACGGTGTAACTGGTGAACGTATTGAAGCTGAAATCTTTGTAGGTGTTGCATACTACCAAAAATTACACCACATGACAACTGATAAGGTTTATGCTCGTTCAACTGGTCCAGTTCAAGTGCTTACAAGACAACCAACTGAAGGTAGAGCACGTGAAGGAGGTCTTAGGTTCGGAGAAATGGAAAGAGACTGTCTTATTGCACACGGTGCTGCTTTAGCATTGAAAGAAAGATTATTGGATGAATCCGATAAGTATGAATCAGTTGTATGTAATGAATGTGGTATGTTAGCAGTATATGATAAGAAAAAACGTAAAATGTACTGTCCAATTTGTGGAGACAGTGAAACTTATCCTGTTGAAATTTCATATGCATTCAAATTATTATTAGACGAACTCAAAAGTTTATGTATTTTCCCTAAATTAATTCTTGGGGACAAAGCTTAAGAAATAAGGTGTTGAAATAAAAAGAAATTTTTTAAGGAGCCGATATTTTGAAAGGAATTATTAAGAAAATTGATCAAATTAATTTTGGATTAATGTCACCAGAACAGATTAGGGAAATGTCTGTTGTTAAAATTGAAAGACCAGACACTTACGATGAGGATGGTTACCCAATCGAATCAGGTTTGATGGATTCTCGTTTAGGTGTTATTGATCCTAGTTTAAAATGCCGTACCTGTGGTGAAAAAGGAGGGGAATGTCAAGGTCACTTCGGTATGATTGAGCTTGCAAGACCTGTAATCCACGTAGGTTTCGGTGATGACATTCACAAAATCTTACGTTCAACCTGTAGCGAATGTGGACGCGTACTCTTGGATGATGATGAAATTGAAGAGTTTACTGAAAAGATGGAAGAACTCCACGAAGCAGGTGAAAGTGTAGAAGACCTTGTAAAAGAAGTCTACAAAATCTGTAAAGACAAAAAGACTAAAGAAGTCTGCCCACACTGTGGTGCTGAACAGGAAGACATTAAAATCGTAAAACCAATCGACATCATTGAAGTTCACAAACAATACGATGAATTTGGTGAAGTCATTACTGATGATAATGGTGTTCCAATAACAGAAGACTATGACTTGACTGCATCTGAAGTACGTGAAAAACTTCAACGCATTCCAGATGAAGATGCATACGTCTTAGGAGTAAACCCAGAAGTTGCACGTCCAGAATGGATGGTACTCACAGTACTTCCTGTACCTCCTGTAACCGTAAGGCCTTCAATCACTCTTGATACTGGGGAACGTTCTGAAGATGATTTAACTCACAAGCTTGTTGATATTTTAAGGATTAATCAAAGATTAATTGAAAATATGGAAGCTGGTGCTCCTCAACTTATTGTAGAGGACCTTTGGAAATTACTCCAATACCACGTAACAACTTACTTTGACAATGAAGCATCTGGTGTTCCTCCTGCAAGACACAGAAGTGGAAGACCATTAAAGACTTTAGCTCAAAGATTAAAAGGTAAGGAAGGAAGATTCAGAAGTAACTTATCCGGTAAACGTGTAAACTTCTCTGCACGTACCGTAATCTCACCTGATCCAAACATCAGTATCAATGAGGTTGGTGTTCCTGAAATGATTGCAAAAGAGGTAACTGTACCTACTTATGTAAACGAATGGAACATTGAAGAATTGAAAGAAGCTATCCTTAACGGACCTAACGTTCATCCTGGTGCAAATTATGTCAAAAAGAACATCAATGGCAAAGAGATGAAAGTAAGAGTCTTGGATGCTAACAAGGAAGTAGTTGTTGAAAACCTTCAATATGGTGATATTGTAATGAGACATCTCAAAGATGGGGATGTAGTTTTATTCAACCGTCAACCTTCCCTTCACAGGATGAGTATGATGGCTCACGAAGTAAGAGTTTTACCTTACAAGACTTTCAGACTTAACCTTTGTGTATGTCCTCCATACAATGCAGACTTTGACGGAGACGAAATGAACATGCATGTTTTCCAAACTGATGAATCCCGTGCAGAAGCAAAATCCTTAATGAGAGTACAGGAGCACATCTTGTCTCCAAGGTTTGGTGGACCAATTATTGGTGCTATTCACGATCATATTAGTGGAGCATACCTTTTAACCCGTGATGGTTCTGAATTTACTGAAGAGCAAGCTTTCCAAGTTATTCGTAAATCACATCTCTTAAACAACCCTCATGTGGATAAGAAACATTTAAAACGTAAAAACAGAAATTGGACTGGAAAAGAGTTATTCAGCTTATTGCTTCCAGATGACCTCAACATGAACTATAAGGCAGAAATCTGCAGAAAATGTGAAACCTGTCTTAAGGAAGACTGTCAATATGATGCATTTGTAGTAATCAAAGATGGTCAATTAACTCATGGAGCTATTGACGAGGCTGCATACGGTTCTTTCTCTGGTAAAATCTTAGATACAATCGTTAAGGAATATGGTCCTTCTCGTGCTAAAGAATTCTTAGACCGTTCAACTGACCTTGCTATCTGTGGAATCATGAAAACCGGTATTACCACCGGTACAAACGATGAAGAAATTCCAGAAGAAGCTATTGAGGTTATTGGCGCTCACTTAGATAAGGCTGAACAAGAAGGAAGTAGATAAATTGATTGCTACTTATGAAGAAGGATTACTCCAACCATTACCTGGTAGAAGTGCTGAAGAAACTTTGGAAATGCGTATTGTACAAGTTCTTGGGGAAGCAAGGGACAATGCTGGTGAAATTGCTGAAGGTTACCTCACAATGGGTAAACAATCCCTAGAAGATTCCTATGATTATGTAATGGCTGTTGAAAACCACTCTGTAGTAATGGCACGTACTGGTGCAAGGGCATCCATGTTGAACCTTGCTCAGATTACTGCTTGTGTAGGACAGCAATCTGTTCGTGGTGGACGTATTACCAGAGGATACCAAGACAGACCTTTACCTCACTTCAGAAAGAAAGAGTTAGGGGCAAGAGCAAAAGGATTTGTACACTCAAGCTATAAAGAAGGACTTGACCCTGTAGAATTCTTCTTCCATGCTATGGGTGGAAGAGAAGGTCTTGTAGATACAGCGATTCGTACAGCACAATCCGGTTACATGCAAAGAAGACTTGTAAATGCGCTTGAAGACTTAAATGTAAGATCTGACGGTTTAGTAACTGACAACAAAGGTCAAGTTATCCAAAGCGTCTTTGGTGAAGAAGGTATTGATCCTGCTAAAAGTGACTTCGGTCATGTAGCTAACTTAGACAAACTTATTGATGAAATGCGTATTAAAAATGCATCTGGATCTGCTAAAAATGCGGAAAAAGGAATGGAGAAAGCTTAATTATTAGGAGGCAATTTTATGGCGGATAAAAAAGAAGCAACTCAAGCATTAACTGTTGAAGAATTGTTTAAAAAGAATAAAATTGGTTTGTCTGATGATTACATTAAGAATTTCCAAAAGTCTTATGATGATGGAGACTTAAGTCTTGATGAGTTAGAAGATTTGATTGACTCAGTCAAAACTGTTGAAAAAGCATTTAAAAAGAATAAGGTTAATTCATCTGAAATATATATAATAAGTTTATCTCAACTTTACAGCAATGGTGATTTGGAAGATAATGACTTGAATAAAGTAGTTTCCGCGATCCCTATTGTAGAAGATGTTTATGAAGATAATGAAATTGAAGCTCAAGAGACTTCAATTGTCGAATCTGCAAAAATCTATGTTGAAGATAACTTGAATGATTATGAATTAAGTACCTTTATTTTACTTGACAAAGAGCTTGAAGAGTTAGGTATTGAATATTCTAAAGACAATGTCATCTACTTAATCAAATCTCTTGGAGAAGAGCTTAGTGATGAAGAGTATGTATATGTACCTGAAACCATCGCTAAAGTTTTAGATGTAATCAAGAAGAACGAAATTCGTTTCCCTCCAAGTTACATTAAAGACTTGGTAAGAGCAGATATTAAAAGAGACTTGACAGATGATGAATTAAATGAATTAGTTCTTAAAGTTGACGAAGCTTACGAAAGAGCATATATTGAAGCTGGTGAAGCAGTAGGTACTGTTGCAGCTCAATCTGTAGGAGAACCTGGTACTCAGATGACCATGCGTACTTTCCACTACGCAGGGGTAGCA
>CAJOMK010000087.1 GCA_905235495.1 uncultured Methanobrevibacter sp. | reverse complement strand
TATTAATGCTTGACTTGTCATTTGGCCTGTCTCGAATATAATAATTGTATCCATAAAAATTCTTAAGATAGACAAACTTGTCGGCACATAATAAGCCATGAATAATGAATTCCAGATCCTCGCCGTATTCTCCTTCCACAGACCATATGTCATTTTCAACAAGGAATTCCCTTTTATAGAGTATTGACCAGATACTTGGCTTCAGCTTCAAAAAATCAGTGTTTTCTTCTAAGGAATGCATTATATAAACATCCCCATCTTTAAAAGCAGGATGGTAATAATGTTCCGTTTTATCTTTAAATACCTTCATGAAATTGGATTTGACAAAATCCGCATCTTCTTCAACAGCAGTATCATACATTGTCTCAAATGCATCAAGGGAAAAAGTGTCATCATGATCCATGAAAATGACATAATCCCCAGTTGCATTTTCAAAAGCCACATTGCGGGGTTTTCCTGGAAAACCTGTGTTTTCATCCAAAATGAAAACCTTGCAATTATCATACTCATTTTCATATTCCTCTAAAAGCCTGATTGTATAGTCATCATCTGATTTATCATCAACAATTATGAGTTCAATGTTTTCAAATCCTATTGTTTGATTTAAAACAGAATCAACAGCTAATTTTAAATAATAACCTGGATTATAAGTGGAAATTAAAACTGATATCTTATATGATGACATAAAAACAACCCTAACTTTATAAATCCCTATATATAAATTAATAATATGGTGAAAATTATAAGTTTTTGTATGTATTAAATTAAATTGCTTTTATAATTTAAATATTATCATTGATAACAAAACATATTTTTTATTAACTCAGACAGAGGATAGTATGGATAATTTAAAATTTAAAGATCCGATATTTGTAACCAGACCCCTTCTTCCGCCAATAGAAGAATATAACAAAAGATTGCAAGAAATATGGGACAATAAATGGCTCACCAACCAGGGACCATTAGAAAGAGAATTTCAAGCCAAGCTTAAAGAAAAATACGGATTAAAAAATATTGAAACATTCACAAACGGACATGTTTCACTAGAAATTGCACTTAAAGCCTTGGATTTAGAAGGAGAAGTCATCACAACACCATTTACATTTGCATCAACAACACAGGCAATTATAGGAAACAACCTGACTCCAGTATTTGCAGATATAGACCCATATTATTATGATTTGAATCCGGATAATATTGAAGACTTGATTAGCGATAAAACCTCTGCTATTGTTCCTGTTCATGTGTTTGGAAATCCTTGTGAATTGGATAAGATGGCTAAAATAGCCAAGGATTATGATTTGAAACTCATTTATGATGCAGCACATGCTTTTGGAGTGGAAGTGAATGGAAATTCCATCTTCAATTATGGTGATATAAGCATGATAAGCTTTCATGCTACAAAAGTATTCAATACAATTGAAGGCGGAGCATTAATATTTGAAGATGACAAACTCATTGAAAAATTCAAAGCTTTGAAAAACTTTGGAATCACTCGAGATAAGGAAGAAGTCCAATATCTTGGCAAAAATGGAAAAATGAATGAATTCGAAGCTGCAATGGGCTTGTGTAATCTAGATCTTGTGGACGATGCTATTAAAGAAAGAAAATTAATCTATAACAAATACCTTGAAGAGCTGAAAGACCTTGAAGATGAAGGCATATTGAAAATGATCAAGCCTCAGGAAAATACAAAACCAAACTATGCATACTTTACAATAAAATTGAATAGTGAAGAATTGAAGGATTATTTATTCTATAAACTGCCTGAATACAACTTATTTGTTAAAAGATATTTCTATCCGCCATGCAATGAATTCCCGGCATATGATTTTGAGAAGAATACTCCAATAGCTCAGGATGTGAGCTATAAAATACTTTCCCTGCCAATTTATGCTGGTTTAAGCCTGGAGGCTGTCGGCCAAATATGTGAAATCATAAAAACGGAAATCTGTAACTTCAATTCTAAAAAATTTTAAATTTCGAGAGATGCATATAATGAAAAAAAATATTATAAACAAGATTCAAAGGAAATTAATTCCTTCAAAAAAGAGAAATGAATCTGAAGCTAAAAAAAAGAAAGAAAAAGAAATTGAAGCTAAAATAAAGAAAGAAAAAGAAATTGAAGCTAAAAAGAAGAGAGAAAAAGAAATTGAAGCTGAAATAAAGAGAAAATTTAAAAATTACAATGCTCCTGAAATATTATTAACTTCAAATGAGGATAAAATAATAGTCAAGGTTCTTTCAAAAAACATATTCCCTGATTCTTACATTGAACTAAAACACAGGTCTACTGGAAAAAGAATTGAAAGGAAAATAAATGAAAATATCGCTGTTTTTCCACTAGATGAAATAGTAGATATGAAAGAAGAGGAAATTTTTGATTTTTACATTAAACTAAAAACCAATAAATCAGTATTGAAAAAAAGAGTAAAGTATAATCATAAGAACCAATTTTTTAAAGCAATCACTTCTGAAAATCAAATTATTACTACCTACTCAACAGGATATCATAATATATCTTTAGATATTGAATATAAAGATTTTGACCATAATATCACTGATTTATCAATAAAAAATGATAATATAAGCATTGCAGGTAATGTGATACTTTTAAATGATGAAATTAAAGATTTGGATAAAATAGAGATTATTGGTAGAAATCGTTTGGATAGTCAAAGCAATGTATTCAATATGAATTTTAAAAAATCAGAAGACAATATGTTTGATTTTGAAGGGGTCATTGATAAAATAAACGTGGATGCGGACTGTCTGAATTTAAGAATGGATTTTTATATTAGAATCTATTACGACGATATTTATTATCAGTATTTAATCGATTTAACAAATTATAAAGATTTCTCTTATGACGAAGACAGATACCTATTGCAAATTGAAAAGGAAAATAAATTTTATTCTTTTTATGCGACAGAAAGCAGAAATTCATTTGCATTGCGGATAACTAGTAAATATTCATGGTTGAAATCCTATACAAAAGCTAAAGGAAGGACAATATATCTTGATACCATGAAAAATCATGATCTGGAAGAGAATTTGGTTTTCTTTGAAAGCTTCTATGGAAAATCTTATAGCGGAAATCCGAAATACATATATGAAACCATGCTTAAAATGGGATATGATAAAAAATATAAATTTGTTTGGGCTTATAACAAGGATAATCCTGAAATCATACCGGGAAATCCAATCATAGTAAACAGAAATGAAGCAGGAGATTATTATAGATATCTGTCTTTAGCAAAATTCTGGGTTAACAACATCCTTTTCCCAATCCATACCAAAAGAAATGGAAACATATACCTTCAAACATGGCATGGAACTCCGCTGAAAAAAATAGGATATGATATAACAATTCCCGGTCCGGAAATTGAAGGAAGAAGAAACTTTTACAACGAATCTAGAAATTGGGATTATTTGATTTCATCCAATGAATACTCTTCTGAAATATTCAAAAGAGCTTTTAAATTTCAAAAAGAAATGTTGGAATTAGGATATCCTGTTAATGATATATTCTTTAAAGACAACGCCGAACTTATTGATAGCATAAAAAATAAATATGACATCCCTAAAGATAAAAAAATCATTTTATATGCCCCAACTTGGAAAGATGATGAACAAAAAGAATACTGGGAACATTATTTCAATTTAGAAATTGATTTAGAACGATTATATGAAGAATTTAACGATGAATACATAATACTTTTAAAAATGCATCATTTAGTATCCGAAAGACTAGATATTGATGAAAATTTGAAAGATTTTGCTATCGACTTATCACTCCATGATGATATTCAAGAATTATATGTAATGGCAGACATTTTAATTACCGATTATTCTTCCGTTTTCTTTGACTATGCTCATTCAAAAAGACCTATCATATTCTTCGTTCCTGATTTGAACCATTATATGGAAAATGTGAGAGGTTTGTACTTAAATATGGAAACAGAACTTCCAGGACCACTTATACAAAATAATGATGATTTAATTGAATCCATAAGAAATATAGACAAGGTTTCACATGATTACAAAGAAAGATATGAAGTATTTTACGAAAGATTCTGTTCAGTTTGCAAAGGAGATTCAGGAGAAAAAATCGTTGAAAGGATTTTCGGTGAAATTGATTGAATGAAAATTTAGAGGGAAGAAGATGAAAAACGTTTTAGTATTTCCATGTGGAGCGGAAATAGGATTGGAAATCCATAATGCTTTAAAATACAGCAAGGATTTTAAATTGTTTGGAGGATCCAGCGTTGATGACCATGGCAAATATGTATATGAAAATTATATTCCAAATATTCCTTTCATAGACGACGAGGGACTGCTGGACTTTTTAAATGATGTTATTGATGAAAACAGCATCGATTTGATTTATCCCTCACATGATGATGTTGTGCTGAAACTATCCGAGCTCAAGGATGATTTGCATGCGGAAGTGGTAGCTGCAGATGATTTCACTTGCGATATCTGCCGGTCTAAAAAGAAAACATACGAATTCCTCAAGAATGAGTATTTCACCCCAAAAACTTATGATATAAGAAAGGAAAGTTTTAATGAGGAAAATATCAAAGAATTGGAAGAAAAATATGATTACAATCCTCAAAAAGATAATGAAGACTCTCCAAATTATAAAAACATCGAATTTCCCCTCTTTTTAAAACCGGATATTGGCCAGGGATCCAAAGGAGTGGCAATAGCTAATAATTT
This sequence comes from uncultured Methanobrevibacter sp., assembly GCA_905235495.1. Lineage (GTDB taxonomy): Archaea > Methanobacteriota > Methanobacteria > Methanobacteriales > Methanobacteriaceae > Methanobrevibacter. Next base: position 741 of record CAJOMK010000087.1, on the reverse strand, counting down.
TGAAGAATTAAAGCATCATTTAACCGTGAATCCTGATTTGGTAGTTGTTGAATACCTGCCTCAGGAAGAATACACAATAGACTGCTTCTCATCAAAGGGAGAATTATTGTACTGTGAAAAAAGAGAAAGAATAAGAATTAAAGATGGAATAAGCGTGAATGCCATAACTGTGGAAACAGAAGAAGAAATAAAGGAAATAGCTGAAATAATCAACTCAAAGCTAAACTTTAAGGGAGCCTGGTTCTTCCAGCTGAAAAAAGATAAGAACGGAGAATATAAATTATTGGAAATAGCTCCAAGAATCGCTGGAACAATGGCATTGCATAGAAACACAGGAGTCAATTTCCCGCTTCTGACATTATACGAATTCATGGGAATCGATACAAGCATAATATCAAATAAAAATAAATTAACAATAGACAGGGCCTTGACCAATAGATTCAAATGGGAAATGGATTATGAAAGAGTCTATTTGGACTTTGACGACACTGTCTTTTTCAAAGGAAGAATCAATACTTATTTAATGATGTTCTTATATCAATGCGTTAATGAGAACAAGGAGATCATCCTTATTACAAAACATGTGAAAGATATAAATGAAACCTTGAGAGATTTGAAAATAGATGCAAGCCTGTTTGATGAAATAATCAATATAGAAAAATCCGATGAAAAGTACCAATACATAAACAATGAAAAGCCTTCAATATTTATAGATGATTCATTCAGCGAAAGATTGAAAAT
>CAJOMK010000086.1 GCA_905235495.1 uncultured Methanobrevibacter sp. | reverse complement strand
AAGTATTTAATCATCTTTGAACTCCTTTTCCACAATAATGGTAACAGGCCCGTAGTTATTCAATTTAACATCCATGAATGCTCCGAAGACTCCTTTTTCAGTATGGATCTCCTCGCTGCACTTCTCAAAGAAATAGTCAAACAATTCAGAAGCCTCATCAGGTTTCATAGCCCTTCTGAAATTAGGCCTGTTGTTTTTTACAACATCCCCGTACAATGTAAACTGTGGAATGAGAAGAAGCTCTCCTCCTGCATCCTTGATATTCACATTCATTGAATTGTTCTCATCCTCGAATATCCTAAGCTTCATGAGCTTGTTTCTACACCAGTCGGCCTCCTTGCGGCCGTCATCCTCGCTGAAGCCTACAAGCACCATGTAGCCTTTTCCAATTTCACCTGTGATTTCGCCGTCTACTGCAACGCTTGCAGACAATACTCTTTGAACTACCAGTCTCATTTTTATCTCCTTATAATTAATTGTATCACAGTTTTAATAAATATTGGCATTTTCTTTATTTTTTTGCATTTTATTTTCAATAAGCGATTATTAAAAATTTTTTTCTCATTTCATTTTTTTCTTTTTTTTCTTTTTAAATTTTTAATTGATAATTGCTTAAATACACTACTTTTTTCTTTTTTTTAACTAAATTTATTAATTATTAAACTAAATATTATACTATGAAATCAAGCTCTATTAAAGTTTCTGACATTGGTGAGAAAGAATTGATTGAAAGAATAATTAAAAAAACAAGATCTTGTTTTATTGATGCTGAAAATTCTCATAATGCCGGTTTAAATTCATATTCAACAGCTATTGGCGATGATGCTGCATTGACAGATGTTATTATAGATGAAAACAGTTATCTGGTCTCATCATCAGACATGCTCATTCAATCCAGTCATTTTCCTGATGGAATGTCCTATTATCAGATGGGATTCAAGTCTGTAGCTGTAAACATCAGCGATTTAATAGCAATGGGGGCCGAACCTGTTGGATTTTTATTAAACATTGCAGTTCCAAAGGATCTTCTTTTAGATGATTTTGATGAGATAATCTGCGGTGTTGTTGGAGCTTGTGATTATTATAAAATGCCTTTGATTGGCGGAGACACAAATGAGGCAGGGGAAATCATCATATCAGGCACTGCCATGGGAAAAGTGGAAAAGGACATGGCCTTGATGAAGTACGGCTTTGAAGCAGGAGATCTTGTCTGCATCAGCGGTGAATTAGGTCTTGCAGCTCTTGGATTCGAATTATTAAGTTCAGAGGAATCATATGAAATGGCATCAAAATTAAATCAAAGCTTGACAGATCTAGCTGTTTTCAAGGCATTGAAACCTACTCCTGACTATGACAACGGCCGTATTCTAGCCGATTTCAAAAAAGATCATATTATCTCAGCCACTGATATTACAGACGGCCTTGCCAGTGAATTATATGAAATCCTGAATGCAGATAGGAAATATCAGATTTCCAATCATGCTAATTATGAAATGTCAAATAACGGCCGTAATTTAGAAAATGATGGTGATTGCAACTTAGAAAACAGCTATTCAAAAGGAATACGAATCCATGAAGACAAGCTCCCTGTTGAAGATGAATTCAAGGAGATTTCAAATGCTTTGAATCTCGATTATCTTGATTTGTTCTTCCATGTCGGAGAGGATTTCGAGCTATTATTCACTATTCCAAAAAGCCTGGAGGATACTTTAAAAGAGAAGATGGATTTTCATGCAATTGGAGAAATTGTAGAGGAAAATACAGTTGAAATAGTGCTCTCCAATGGCGAAACAAGAGAAATAAGCTCAAGAGGCTATGAGCATTTGGCTTAGTATTTATATGAATAATCAATAAGGAAGCATTGGATGGTTTGGTGATTTAATGAATGATTTTAACTTGAAAAAGGTTGATGGAGTTTATTTGATTCTTTTATCAATAATAAGCTTGGTTTTAATAGATTTCATGTTCAATTTTTATTTCCAAAACGGAATGTACAGCACTGATGTCTATACATATCTTAATAATGCTCTTGTTTTTTATGGCAATCCAGTAAACGACGGCAGGTTTTTATATCTGAGTCCTGTGATTTCATATATCACTTCGATTTTTTTCAAGATGGGATATTATGATGAAAGAGCCATACTTATTACAACAGGCATTTTTGCTTATTTAGGGTTTATAGGAATGTATCTGCTGCTTAAAAACAGATTTTCAAGCATCCTGTCGTTTATGGGAACATTGTTGTATTTCACATTTTCCTTGAACCTTATCGGACTGGCTAATGGAATGTTGGATTTGCCTGCATGCTCTATTATAATCTGGGTTTTATTATTCATGACTCTTTCAATTGATAAAAATCCAAAATACTTCATGGTTTTGATTCCCCTCTTTGCCATAGGATTGTTTGTACGGTATACAATAATTTTAATCCTGCCTGCTGTGCTTTTGTATTATTTATTAAGACGCAATATCCAGGAATCAGTAAAATTGTTTTTTGTCGACAGGGAATCATTGAAGATGAAATGGAGTGATTACAGAAATTCAGATGAATTCAGATACATTCTCAAAGGCATTTTAATCGCTGTCTTAATATCCGCAGTCATATTCGTGGTTATAACATTATATGGTGCGAGGTCTTCAGTCTTAACCCAGCAAACCAGTCATGTGGCAAATACTGCATCGGCGGATGCGATGGATGTTCATTACGACCCTGACAGGAACTTCTATATTGACAACTACTTGATATTCCTTAATTCCAATCCGGATTTTTCCACATATATCAGCAGGAAATACGCTACTGGAATGTCTTATTTCATAGTATTTGTAGTTTCAGCAGGTATTTTAGCTAAAATCTATGATTTGCTGGAGCCTTTGAATGATATCTCAGGCATTAGAATCAAGGACAATGCATTAAGCATTCTTGCTGTTGCGGGAATGATTTTGATTCCTTATATCCTCCATCTTTTCAATAATCAGCATAATATCATTCAAATAGCATTGGTCGTTTTGGAATTCCTCCTCCTTGACTTGCTTTTGAAAAGGCATGTTCCAGCAAAGTTCAGGGACAACAGGAACATGGACTTCATAATCGCCCTTTTATGCATGTTTTCAATTTACATGGTATTCTTCTCCCTTTTAACCATTAAAGTCGATCGTTATGTGATGCCGTCACTCATTGCCGTTGCATACTTGTTTGTTTATTCAGTGGATTACATTCAAAGAAAATCAGAGGATTCTCTCTCTGGATTGTTTGAAATAATTGATTTCAATGAAGAGAATAAAAGGCGGTTTTTGAATAGGAAAATCATTCCTGTTATTCTGATAGTGATTATTCTGCTTTCAACCGCAAATGTACTGGCGAACGTGGAAAAACAGGACACCTATGAAAATGCAAGAGCCGTCCAGGAATATATCAAGGAAAATATTCCTGATTACCAGGACAAGACAATTGCAACAAGCTTTAAAGAGCGGACTTTTGCCTTTGATTTAAAAATGCCTCTTATTCGGATAAAGAGAAGCGAACTGGAACGGCTGGATGAGGAGAAGGTGGATTATTATATTTCAAAAGGAAAAATCAATAAGGCAAATTATGTTTTAATATATGAAAAAGAGGGAAATATGTACTTTAAACATAAGAATGGTTATGATGTGCAAGTTTACAACTATTATTTATATAGAAGAGCGTGATGATTAATTAAAAAAAATAACTATTTATTATTGGAATCTGTGGTCTTATGCTGGAAGAAGCTGAATTTTATGAAAAACTAAATGGGAATTCACACACCTTGCAATGCAATCTTTGTGGAAGGCATTGTAAAATAGCTGACAAGCAGTTTGGATTCTGCAAATCTCGCAAAAACGTTAAAGGAGAAATGAGGCTGGTTAATTTTTCAAAAATAGCTAGTTATCACAAGGATCCAATAGAGAAAAAGCCTCTTTATCATTTCCTGCCTGGAACAAACACATTCTCAATTGGAGGTTTTGGGTGTAATTTCACTTGTTTGAATTGTCAGAACTATATGCTCGCTCGCAATTCTTATGAATTTAGCAATACGATTAAGATAATGCCAGAATCAATTGTTAAATCAGCACTTGATTCAAGATGCAGGTCAATTTCTTGGACCTATAATGAAGCATCTTTATACTTTGAGTTCGCTAGGAAAACAGCTGAACTGTCACGGGCGGAAAATCTGAAAAATGTTTTTGTAACAAACGGCTACATGAGCGAGGAAGCATGCGAGGAAATGGTGACATTTATTGATGCTTTTAATATAGATTTAAAGTCTTTCAGCGATAAATTTTACAGGGATATCTGCGGCGGGGGCTTGGATCTTGTTCTTGATAATTTGAAAACCGTTTATAAAACCAAGAACGACTTGAACAACGGCCTTGGACCCCATCTGGAAATCACAACCCTTCTGATTGGAGATTTAAACACTTCGAAAGAGGAAATTCAGAATTTATGCGAGTTTGTATATTATGAATTGGGAAAGGAAGTTCCCCTTCACTTTTCTCGTTTTTTCCCGCAATACAAGATGCAGGACATTCCAGCTACTGATACAGGATTATTAGAGCAGGCTAAAGAAATAGCAGGGGATGTGGGTCTGGAATATGTTTATTTGGGAAACATGCCAAGCGATAACAATAGCTACTGTCCTGGTTGCGGTGAATTGCTGGTTGAGAGAAACGGATTTTCAGTTAAAGGCAAAAAAAGAATAAAAGACGGCCGCTGCATAAGTTGCGGCCATGATTTGAATTTTATTTTTGAATGAGTTTTTTATCCATGATTTGAATTTTATTTTTGAATGAGTTTTTTATTATTCCTAAGGATTTTTGAATGAGTTTTTTATTATTCCTAAGGATTTTTGAATGAGTTTTTTTTATTATCCCTATGGATTTTTGAATGAGTTTTTTTTATTATCCCTATGGATTTTTGAATGAGTTTTTTTATTAATAGATTAAATTTTATTCAATTATCATAAGTTTCCAATGAAGCGTTTATTTCCATACAGCATCACATATTCTCTCAGTAGCATGGCCGTCTTCGATGCTGCAGAATCTATCATAGAAGATATCATACTTGTCTTTGTATTCCTCTTTCACTTCTTCAATGTTTTTAATGGCATCAATAACTTCTTCACTGGTGAATAAAAGAGGTCCTGGAACTTCTTCATGAATGTCTATGTAAAATCCTCTTAAAACCTGTTCGTATTTGTCAAGGTCATATGTGTAGAAGAGAATAGGCCTTCTGAGATTTGCAAAGTCAAAGAAAACAGATGAGTAATCTGTGATGAGAATATCTGATATGAGATATAATTCCGCAATGTCATCATATTTTGAAACATCATATGCAAATCCCTTGTAATCTGACAAATCGAGTCTGTCTGCAATGAAATAGTGGGTTCTGATAAGCAGGATGTATTCCTCGCTTAATTCCTCTTTCATTCTATCCATATCCAGTTTCAAAGTGAATTTATACTGTCCGATGTCATAGAATTCATCATCCCTCCATGTTGGAGCATAAATGATGATCTTCTTGTCTTTAGGAAGTTTCAAATCATCCTTGATCTTGTTAACGGTTTCTTCAGATGCATTGTAGAGAATATCATTTCTAGGATATCCCTCTTCAAGTATTTCCCCTTCATAACCGAAGGCGCGTCTCAGGATTTCTGTTGTATACCTGTTTGGAGAAACCAGATAATCCCATCCCTTTGCATTGAGAATATAGCTTTTTTTAATCTTCGGACTACCTGAGTAGATGTTTTCAATATCCAATCCAAGTCTTTTAAGAGGGGTTCCGTGCCAGGTTGAAAGCATGACCTGCTCAGGTCTTTTTCTTAATCTTAAAGCCTGTCTGCCGTTTGATACCCAGTATTTTGAGGTGGCTATGTATTTGTAATATTTAAGAGAGAATCTTTTTACCCTTATCGGGTTTCCAGGCAGCTCAGCCTTTTTGTCATCAAGAACCCAAACATATTCGAATTTGTCCCCGTATTTTTCCAGCAGGTATTCATATATGTATTTGGGGCTGTCTGTGTAGAAATCCCCTCGAAAAGCAATGAACATTATCCTGTTTTCCACAATCGGTTCCTTGTTGTATTTATTCACGTATATTGTTCTGTATAGTTTGTCTTTATTTAGATTTTTAATAATGCTTTTAGCTTTTATATAGCCCAGTCTGCGATTCATGTATTTTTCCATTGTCTCTCGGTCGTGATTCTGCAGGGCTTTGAGCTCTTTCTTGTTCTTGTCAATATAGTCCAAATTAAAGTTATTGGATATTTGAGAGAATCTGTCGAAGTAGGTGGTTCTCCAAATGTCGTCATTGTTTGATCTGTATTGCCTGGAGTATTCATACAAGTAATATCTGACCAGCTTTTCAGTTATCCTGTTTTTCAGCTTGTCCCTTTTTTCGCTGTCTTCCAGATTGTCGATTACAGGCAGTATGTTTTCATATTCATCCATTGCCAATCCAAAGAAATTTTCAGTGCTTTGATTCAGTGATGGTGAGTTGAACTGGTCCCCTCTTATTTTTTTAGCATAAATAGCATCATCTGAGAATTTAAAGTTTTCTGATTTATCCAATACTTTCACAATAAAGGCATAATCTGATAAGACTTTTTTGCTTTCATCAAATCTTATATCCTCCCCGTCAATCGGTGTTACTATGCTTCTTTTAATCAAGGCATGCAAGGCAGTTAAAACTTCAGATTCCCTGCTATTTGAAACAAGCAGTCTTATTGAATTGTACAAGTCTGTGTCGTCTTTGACTTCAACCTTTTTCTTTTCTTTTCTTTTTTCAAGTTCTTCTTCAAACCTGTCCCTGATGAAGTATGTTTTGATTCTTTGTCCATTGATAAAGTCAGCATCTGTCTCTTTTGCTATCTCCACAAGTTTGCCTAGTCCTCCGGTATAAAGATAGTCGTCGCTGTCTATGAAATAAACGTATTCGCCTGAAGCCATATCTATTCCCTCATTTCTAGCTTTGGCTACTCCTATCTCTTCTTCGAACGTTTTTGTTATGATGTTCAAATCTTCCTTGTAGTCCCCAATAATGGATTTCACTTGCGATTTGTCTTTTTTAGCGCCATTTAATATGAGAATGGTTTCAAAGTCTTCAAGGTTTTCATCCCTTATGCTTTCCAAACAAGATTTCAAATATCTTATTGGTTTATTATAGGGAATGATAATGCTAACAAATGTCATAGAATCACGTTTAATTTTTTTAGTTAAATGATTTTTACTAATTTTTATGTTTTTTCAATTATCAATGGTTTAACCAAATATTTAAATATTTTGAATTTAAGTTTAAGTTTAGTGAATCACTGCTTTCTAGATTTTTCTATTAATTCAATTATTCTCCTGGAAGCTTCTCCATTGTCAAATTCATTGTATTTCTCTTGGAAAGCCTTGTATTTTTCACCATATTTTTCAAAGTAGTCTTCCTTTGTATTTCCTCTTATGAATTCAATCAATTCGTCTGTGCTTTCAATCAAAGGTCCTGGTACTGTGTTTATATCAAAATAAAAGTCTCTTAAATTGTCCTTGTAGAATTCCATATCGTAAGTGAAGAATAAAATGGGCCTGTTTAAAAGTGCATAATCAAACATTACGGAAGAGTAATCTGTTATCAGAATATCTGAAATCAGATACAGTTCTTGAATATCCCATTTCTCATTGCATTCTATAACGAAATCTCCATATTCCTCCCAGTTGATCTTGTCCTTTACAAGGTAATGGAATTTCACAATCAAAAGATAGTCATCGGATAATGCATTCTGCATTGCATTAAAATCCATTTCTGTTGCAAACTTGTAAACTCCGCTGTCGTAGTATTCATTATCTCGCCATGTCGGTGCATAAAGTATGATTTTTTTATCCTTATCTATACCAAGTCTTTCTTTTATCTCGTTTATCTTGGTTTCATTGTTTTCATTAACAAGAATGTCATTTCTAGGATATCCTATTTCAAGCATTTCACCATCAAAAGCAAAGGCCCTTTTGAATATTTCAGATGAGTAGCTGTTTTGAGAAATCAGGTAGTCCCAGAGGGATGTGTTTTTTGCAAAATTCTCCCGGTATTTTTCTATGTCCTGATGGCCGCTCATGTTTACTTTTTCCATATCCAGAGCAAGCTTTTTAAGCGGGGTTCCATGCCATGTCTGAATGTATACTGTTTTTTTATTTTTCTTGAAGAAATACTGGTGTCTTGAGTCGTATATCCAGAACTTGCTTCTTCTGCTGTAATACAGGGATTTGAAACGGGACCTTCTTATTTTTTCACCCTTTCCCGGAATTTGAATGGTTGGGTCTTGGAAGGACCAGACGCATTTGTATTCCTTATCCAGGCCCTGCCTTACCATTTCCTCATAGATATATCTTGGGTTTCCAGTATAATTGCGGCCGTTGCTGGATTCAAATAATATGACATTGTCTTTAACGGGAATGAAATTTGAGCCTATGTGATATGATGCAATCGCCAGTTTTCTAATAATGTTTTTTATATCGGGCATGGTTTTGTTTCCCTTTGATTTATGCTTTGTTTTCCAATTCTTCAACTAATAGCTGAGCGTTTTCCCAGTCTGTGTGGTCGTCTATTTCTGTCCATTTAAGGCCGTTGGTCAGGACATAGTCGATGATGGTGGTTTCACTCAGGTCCTTGTATGCAAAGTCGTAGTAGTTTTGAGGATCTTCATCAATCTTGTCTTCGAGTATTCTGTTGAATTGGACAAGATCGTCTTTTACTACTTTGGATACTCCTATGAATTCGCCTGTTGAAGATGGAATGTCAAGGCCTTTTCCAATGTCTTCAATTTTTCCATTAGCTATTGTGTTGTCCTCATTCAATGATTCGTTAGCAATTATAAGCTTGAATGACTCTTCATTGAGCTCTTTGAAATTGTCTACAATCATTCCGGTATTCTTACATTCTGCAAGTCTTGATATGATTTCAGGATCCACAACATTGTCTCCGTTTACCAGAATGAAGTCATCCTTGTCGTTTTCCTCGATGTACTTGCTTGCAATGTAGGTTGATACTGAGGTATTGGTGATGTTGTATTTTTCGTTTTCCAATATTGTAATGTCGATATCGTATTTTTCTGCTATTTGAGGGCAGATTTTCTCTACGGTTTCCTTTTTATATCCCACAAGAACTATGAATTTCTTCATTCCCGCATCGATGCAGTTCTTGATCATTCTCTCAAGCAGGGTCATGTCGTTTATTTCAAGAAGCGCCTTTGGAATGTGGTCAGTTAAAGGTCTGAGTCTTGTTCCCATTCCAGCAGCGAGTATTACACCTATCATTTTATCACACTATTTTATTTTAAAAAATTTGATTTTCATAATCTTTAGCAATGTTTTTTAGTTGTTTTAGAATTCTTTATTTTAGTTTTAGCTATTTTTAATTTTAAGCCGTTTTCCATTTGGATTTTATTTATTAATTCCTATTCAATATTATCCCATAAGGTTCTAAAAGCTCTTTTAGGAGGAATCATGTTTATAATGACATCATATACAAAGTCCACTATGACGCTTTTCGTATTGTAGTTGTTGCAGATGTTTTTCATTGCCCTGATGGAGTTCTTTCCTTCAAATATGACTCCGCTGGCCTTTTCGTCGATAATAAGTCTCTGGCCGTACAATACTCCAAGGGTGTGGTTTCTGCTTTCCATTGAAGTTGAAGTAAGAACAAGGTCTCCAAATCCGCAGTATTCGCTTGCTGTGGATTCGTCTCCTCCAATGCTTTTTATTATTTCTTTAGTATCCTCGAAGCCCTTGGTCAAAACGCCGTATCGTGCATTTTCGTTGATGTTCATTCCTTCGCAGATACCATTAGCTATTGCATTGATGTTCTTTGTAACTCCGCATATCTCAAGTCCTGCAACATCATCAATGATTTTCACCTTGAATTGGGGAGTGTCAAGAACTGATTTGACTATTTCAGCATTTTCACGGCTTCTTGATGCTATGTTGGATACAGTAGATAGCCTGAGCATGATTTCTGATGCGAAATTAGGGCCGGACAATGCCACATACTGGTCATCGAAGTACTCTTCAATGAGATTTCCCATGGTTTTCAGAGATGGATATTCGATTCCCTTAGCAGTGGTTACAAGAATTGCATCTTCGCGGATTAATCCTTTAAGGTCTTTAAGAACAGATCTGAATGCAGAAGAAGGAATGGCGAGTATGATGACCTTGCAGTCCTTAATGTCTTCATAATCTGTAGTAGCTATTATGTTGTCTTTCAATTGAGTATTTGGATAATATTCTTCGTTGAATCTGGTTTGATTTATTTCTTCCTTCAGTTCCTCTCTTCTCAAATGCAGATATACTTCATCCACATTTTCAGCTACGGTTTGAGCAAGGGCGGTT
>CAJOMK010000085.1 GCA_905235495.1 uncultured Methanobrevibacter sp. | reverse complement strand
AATCCAAAGTGGTAGGAAGATATTTCTCTCCATTGTAAACAGGTATGATTATGCTTATCTTGAATTGGCTGATAGAAATTCCTCCCTTAAATATTTAGTTATGATTATAATGTGATTTGTTTTTTTAATATTCTGATATTATTAATCTAATTTTGATTGTTCAATTCTCTAAACATCAAGTCAATCATGTCTTTTACTGTATATCTTTCAGGATAAATGTGCTTTACATTGTATTCGTCAAGAATATTTCCTGTGATTGGTCCAATAGCTACTGTAAGTGTGGAACTTGATAGTTTTTCAACCAACTTATCCTTTTCATCATCTTTTGCTATCTTGAACAGGTTCACCACAGTAAGGGGACTTGTGAATGTGATTCCATCTATCTTTTCATCAATGATTTCACCAATCAGATTTTCAATCTCTTCAGTGTCTTCTGGAATCACTGATTTATAGCTTTCTGCCAAGATGACTTTGGCCCCCATGCTTTTGAGTTCTTCAGATAAAATAGTCCTTGCAGAAAATGTACGGGGGACGCCAACAATTTTATTATTTAAGTCGATTCTTTTAAATTCTTCAATGAGACCTTCAGCAGTATAATCTTTTGGTATGATATCTATATGGAGTCTTTTAGTCATAGCAACTTCCGCAGTTTTTGTACCAATGGTTGCAATCTTACATTCAGAATTCAAACTCTCAACAAAGTTTGGATAAAACTTGAAAATTGAATCGATTGAACTTACTGATGTAAATATCAACCAGTCCAATTCACCGAATCTCTTTATTAAATCCTTTAATGAATCTGTGTTTTCCAATTTCAATTCCAATGTTGGCACTATAACCGCTTCTGCCCCATAGTTTTCTATGAATTCTTTTGCAGCTTTAGATCTTTCTTCAGGTCTTGTAACAGCTATTCTCTTTACCATATTTTCCACATCTTGAGATTAGGATTAATTTATCCTATTGATTTATTTATTGTTCTTTAGATATTTATTTTTACTATTTTGATTAAAATCATTTAATACTTATTTAAATTTATATAATACTTATATCTAAATTATATATGTATAAAAATATGTATAAATTTTATCTATTTATTAAATTATAATTATCGTGATATTAATGAAAATATTATTTTTAAACTTACCATATGAATTCAATATAAGCAGGGCAAGCAGATGGCCTGAAAAGACCAAGTCAGGTACTTTGTATTATCCTTACTGGCTGGCATACTGTGTTGGAGTGTGTGAAAAGGAAGGATATGAATGCAAATTGGTAGACTGCATTACAAAGGCCTATTCAATTGAGGATACAATCGAAGAAGTGAAGGGATATGAGCCAGACTATATCATGGCTGAAGTAACAACTCCTACCTGTGCTTATGATTATAAGGTAATAAATGCGATTAAAAAGGCTTATCCTAAGGCTAAAATAATGATTGGAGGAACTCATGCAACCATTCTCCCTGATGCGATGCTTAATGAGTGCTTAGGAATTGATTATATTCTTCGTCAGGAGTATGACTATACTGTTGGCGAGTTGATAGCTTCCGAAGATGCATCATCAGTTAAGGGAGTTTCCTATAGGGTAAATTCTGATGGTGTTAATATTGCCAGTTTAGATGATGTAAACCTATTGTCTGATTCTATTGATTTTTCCATTGAACATACTGAAGATAGAGACCCACTTGAAGATTTGGATAGTCTTCCTTATGTTTCCAAGGTTTACGAGAAGTATTTGAACTTTGATGATTATGCCTATGCATTCGCTCAAAAGCCTATGATTCAGATTGTATCCTCCAGAGGATGTCCGAACCAATGCAATTTCTGCAGCTATCCCTCTACAATGGGTGGAAGGATATACAGAACAAGGTCCGTAAGTGACTTGGCAGATGAATTTGAATATATCCTCAAAGAGCTTCCTGAGATTAAAGAGATTTTCATTGAAGATGATACATTCACTGTAAATCAGCCAAGAGTCATTGAGTTCTGTGATGAAATCATCAAAAGAGGTTTGAAACCTGTATGGTCCTGCAATACAAGGGTTGACTTGACTTTTGAAACCATGAAGAAAATGAAGGATGCCGGTTGCAGATTGCTTGTATGTGGTTATGAATCTGGAAATCAGGATGTCTTGAATGAAATCAAGAAGGGAATAACTCTTGAACAATCCAAGGCATTTGCAGAAAATGCAAGAAAGCTGGACATTAAGGTATTCGGTTGCTTTATGATTGGTCTTACAGGAGACAGTCTTGAAACAATTGATGAAACCTATAAGTTTGCTCAATCTGTCTATCCTGATATGTGCTTCTTCCAACAGGCTGTGCCATTCCCAGGAACTGGTTTCTATGAATGGGCTAAGGAAAATGGCTATTTGATTACAGAGGATTACTCCAAATGGCTTAATGATGATGGTTATTTGAATTGTCTTGTAGATTATCCTTATGCAGACCATAATGAAATAGAGAAGTTGAGAGACAATTTGATGAGCAAATACTATTTCTCATTTGCCTATATTGTAAAGACTTTCTTGGCAAATCTTGATTGGGTTGAATTCAAGCGTGTTATGCGTGGAGGAACCCAATATATTACATTTAGGATAAAAAAAGCTTTAAACAGATCTAATAATTTAGATTAGTTTTTTTTTTTTTATTTTATTTGCTCTTTTTTTAATAATTCTATTTTTTTAATTAGTTTATTAGTTTCATATCATTGAAACTATTATTTTCAAAATCAGAAATTATTATTTTTAAAACTTTTAAGAGAAATAGTCAAATTTTGTTTATAAAAAAAGAAAAAAAATACTTATCACAAATTGTGATGAGTTTTTTAATAAATATTGTATCTAGTTACTTATGTGTCAGAATATGCTAAACCGATAGCTCTGTTGTAGAAGAAGGTTAAGTATAGGGTACAAATTGCGTCGATGATTGCACCAATGATTCCGCCGATAGTACCGTCACCGAAGAGGGATACAATAAAACCTACGATAATTGAAAGAATAAGGAAAACAACGAGAATTGCTAAGATTTTAACAATACCTACTTTGCTGATGTCCTTAATTGCTTCACCGATATTTAAAACTGCACCTAAACTTTCAGTTTCAGCTAATTTGCAGATAGCTATTAAGAATGCTAATCCAAATATGATGAATAATATAGTCCAATGATTGCAGCTGCTACTTGCCATTTTGAAAGTAATGCTATAACGATGACTGGTATGATGAAGTATATAATAGCTAAAATGATGTATTTGGTACCATTGGTTACTTGTCTACTGAAATCAATATCTGGAGCACCTGCATCTCTATCAATACTAAATTTGATAACATCTAGCATATATCCTTCAATTAAGAGCTCTATACATATTGCAATAATGAGTCCAATGATTCCTACAAAGCTGAGTCCACCTGCTGCAAGACCAGTAACTTCGGATGCACCAATGAGTCCTACACCACTAAAGACTAAGACTAAAGTCATAACAATACTGGGTACAATATCAGTTTCTGCTAACTCTTCCCAGAACGCTTCTAACTCATCTAAAGTCATAACAATACTGGGTACAATATAGATTAAAAGCACTTTTACATTATTTAATGGATACTTAATTGCATCACTAATAATTTCACCTAATTCTATAATTAAACGCCTCTTTTTAATTAAATTCACTCATACACTATAAAGTATATTTAAGTTAAAATTAAATTTCTCTTTAATAATATTTAAATGTATTGAAAAATTTTAGTTTTTTTCGCCATTATTGTCTTTATTTTTATTTTTAGATATGTATTTTATCTGATTTTTTAATTCTTGCATTGTTATTTGAATTAAGGTAATTCTAAATAAATTTTATATTTTTTTTAGTTTTTTAATTAAAAATATTCATTTTTCTCATTAATACTAATTAGAGTCAAAAGTAATATTGATGAGATTATGAATCCTCCTAAAACATCACTGGCATAGTGGACCCCTAAGTAGACTCTACTTAAACCGACCAATAGTGCCATCAATGCCAAAATGGATGAGAGGACAATTTTTAGATTCTTGTTCATTTCACTCTTTAGGATAAGATAGATCAATATTCCGCTTAATGATGCAGCAGCTATTGTGTGGCCACTTGGAAATGAAAATCCTCCCTCTTGGACTAAATGCAATACTTCAGGTCTTGGCCTATGGATAATGATTTTCAATATGGTCTTAATTAAGTCACTGACAATTACAAAAATTGCAACTATGGCTCCTGATTTAATTTCATTTAGGGCAGCTCCAATTATCACTGATAATATTAAGACAGGAACTATAAATTTCACATCACCAAAAAAGGTTATTGACTTTACAATATTAGTTAAACCGTCACTCATGTTTGAGCTAAGTAAATTATAGACTGCAGAATCAAAACTAGCTATTAAGTTGGTTTCCACCAAAATAATCAAAATTATTAATGCAAGGGACAATAATCCAATGCCTATTGTTTTCCTATTCATTTTTTCACCAGATTCATTAAATATTCCTAATGATAATTATTCAATATTTGTCACAAAATGAATTTTCAAGTTTTTTGAAAAATAGTAAAATGGGAATTATTCAATTCCCTTATTTTTTTCATAGTATTTTTCTGAATTATTTAATTTCCTTTATTTTTTATAGTGTTTGGAATTATTCAATTCCATTAATTTCTTTAAATACGTTTATGACATCACCAATTACAAGTATTGCCGGTGTGTTTATTTCCTTGTCAACTATTGTTCCAAGGGTTCCAAATACAACCCTTTCATTTGGAAGTGTGCCACTTTCAATGGCACATGCAGGGGTATCTGGGTCTCTGTATTTCATGATTTCTTCAGTGTTTTCCTTGATGTTTCCAATTCCCATAAGGATAATCAATGTATCTGCAGTATAGTCCCATTTTACTTGCTTGTCTGCTTTGGTTGGGTCTTCATGACCTGTAACAACTGTAAATGAGGTTGCAACAGCCCTATGGGTTATAGGAAATGCTATGCTTGTAGGTGCACCTATAGCTGAAGTAACTCCGGGAATTACTTCAAAGTCTATGTTTTCAGCTGCAAGGGCTAAGAGTTCCTCTCCACCTCTACCGAATACGAATGGATCTCCACCTTTTAGCCTTACAACATTTTCATGCTCTTTTGCCTCTTGAATAATTAATTCATTGATTTCATCCTGAGTCTTATAATGTTCTCCAGCCTTTTTTCCTACATAGATGAGTTTTGCATCATCTGGAGCATGCTTTAATATTTCTTCATTAGCTAAATAGTCATATAAAACAACATCTGCTTTATTCAATGCTTTTACAGCTTTCAATGTTATTAAATCAGGGTCTCCGGGACCTGAACCTATTAAATATACTGGCATGTTATCTTCCTTTTTTGATAATTAAAATGAATTAAATTTTAAATGATTTGAATTAGTTTTATATTGGATTAATAGGTTTTTAGATAGTTTAAATGCTATCTAATATAATCCTTATTATTGGATTAATAGGTTTTTAGATAGTTTAATGCTATCTAACATACCTTTAAAGAATTCAAGACCATTGTCTGAACCTAATAGTTTGGTAGTAGCCCTTTCTGGGTGTGGCATCATTGCAAGAACAAGTCCT
>CAJOMK010000084.1 GCA_905235495.1 uncultured Methanobrevibacter sp. | reverse complement strand
ACAGTCAAGTAAAGAAATCCAGCGACAACTGAAGCAATAGCAATCAAGATAAGTAACAGAACTATAATTTTATTTCCGGTATCGATTGTATCACACCCATAATTTAGATAAAACAATAATAATAAATTTATTATATATTTTAAATATTTAATTTTAAATCATATAAATATTTTTATAAATTTTTTTAAAAAAAAAAGAAAAATAAAAAATAATTATAAAATTAGAAAGAATAAAAAAAGAAAATAAATGAAAAATAAAAAAATAATGAGATTTTAATCCTTAAAGATGATTAATCTCATTAAAATACAAAATGTCATCACATATAACATCAAGCAAGTCCTTATCGTGACTTACAGCCAATATACCTATATTATTAGCTTTACAATGTTTAATAAGTGCTTCCCATATCTGTACCTGAGTTACAGCATCCAGCATAGTACTTATCTCATCAGCAATGATAAATTTTGTCTCTGGATTAAGAGCCCTCAATATACTGAAACGTTGCAATTCTCCACCAGAAAGTTCATTTGGCCAACGAGTTAGCCAATTATCCTTAAGACCGAAAGTGTCTTTCAAATCTTGTGGAGGAACCCATGATTCTCTGAGTACCTTTTCCATCTTCCATTTAGGATTCATGGTTTTCTCTGGATGTTGGAAAATCAATTGAACAGGGCCAAATCCTTTTCTATCAATAGCATTGCCATCAATAGTTACCTCTCCAGTATAATTACTAATATAACCCGAAATGACTTTACATAATGTACTTTTACCACTACCACTGTCTCCCATCAATCCAATTATCTGATTGCTGTTAAGAGATAATGAAATATCTTTTAATATTGGTTTCTTTTTATGATATGAAAATGAAATATTCTTAGCCTTAAGCTCCATCATTAGCCTCCTCATCATTAACTTCTTCAGAAACATCAACAACAAGTTCCTCAGAAACAGACTCTTCAGAAACATCATCAACAAGTTCTTCTGAGACAGAATCATCAGAAATAACTTTATTGAAATTAAAGCACCTGATCATTGCACCATCATGTTCAATAAGCTCTGGTTTGTTATTTGCACATTTATATGAGCATATTGGACAGTTTTCATAATAAGGACATCCTGAAACTTCTTCCAATGGCTGGACACCTTCAGTTAATTTGAAACCGTTATAAGGCAATGCATCAACTAAAGCTTTAGTATATGGATGCAATAGATTTTCAGAATTGAGGAAGTTTTCAACCTTATTGATTTCAATTACATAACCTGAATAGAATATTGCAATCTTATCTGCAGTCTTTAATGCCACATCAATTTCATGGGTAATCAATAAAACTCCTTTTCCTTGCTCTTTTAACTTTTTGATATCCTGAATAGTCTCTTCAACGCTTTTTGAATCAAGACCAGGTGTTGGCTCGTCAGCAATCAATAAGTCAGGATCATTCAATAAAGCTGTAGACAACAATACTTTTCTTGCCATCCCTCCAGACAATTCAAAAGGATATAAATCATCTACACTTTCATCCAATCCATATTTGGTAAATACTTCTCTTTGTTTTAATTTCTTCTCTTTAAACTCATTATCATCACTGCATTCACCAATAGCTTGCTGAGATACCTTCATAAGAGGGTCCAAGAAATTTACAGATTGAGGTATCAAACATATTTCCTTACCTCTAATCTTTTCCTTTTTCTCTTGGTCTAAGATTTCCCCCTTAAATTTTACATCCCCAGTTACATGAGCATTATAAGGCAAAATTCCTAAGATTGTATGTGCCAAAAGACTTTTACCTGAACCACTGGAACCTAATACCGCAACGATTTCACTTTCCCCAATATCAAGAGACAAATCAGATATTACTTTTAGGTCATGCCTGTTAAGTCCTTGTACATATTGTGTAAAGGATATTGATAAATTATTTACTTCTAATAATTTTTCCATTATACCACCTATCTAGTTATTTGCCTCTCCAGGGTCAAGTAAGCGTTTTAAATTGTCTCCGATAATATCAAAGAGCAATACTACAATCAACAATGCAAGACCTGGGAAGAATGCAAGCCACCAAGCACCCATTGCAAGATATGACATTGATTCAGATAGGATAATACCAATAGCTGGCTCGTGTGGAGATAGACCAAATCCTAAGAATGTTACACTTGCTTCGTGCATAATTGCATGTGGGAATACTAATAATGTACCTACAAATATTTGGGATAATACTAAAGGTAAGATATGCTCTTTTGCAATCCATAGCTTGCTTCTGCCTAATCTATTAGATAAGGCAACATATTCTGATGTGTTGATTTGCAATACTTCAGCTCTAAGCACCCTTGTTAAGTTAACCCAGTGCGAAAATGCTACAGCCATAATTACACCGAAAGCACCTTTACCTAATGCAATGGATATCATCATGATTAACAAGATATGGGGAATTGATGCAAATAAGTCAATCAACCAAGATACGAATTCATCAAACCATTTATTGACACTTGCAACAAATGCTAAAATGGTTGCTATGATACTGGAAATTATTGATGCACCGATACCAATTACAATACTTAAGCTTAAGCCTTTTATTGTACGGGTAAACATATCCCTACCCATCCAATCAGTACCGAAAGGATGTAAAAATGAAGGAGCTTGCATCTTCATAGTGAAATCTGTAGGTAAATTAGCATCAATCATCCATCCGCAAATGAAAATGACAAATAATACCAATCCAGTAAGGCCGATAGTGAGGAGTGTCTTTTGCCTTAAGTTCAAGGAACTGAATAAACCTTTATTATACCATGGTGCCTCAGTCATCATCCTCACCTCTTAATCTTGGATCCACATATTGATAGATTATATCTGCAATAAGATTTCCTGCAAATACAAAGATTGTACTTATTAGGACTATGCCTAATAATAATGGAACATCTGATCTTAAACCAGCAGCTACAGTAGCTTGTCCTATTCCAGGGTATGCAAATACCTGTTCAACAAGAATGGTTCCACCAAACAATTCATTGAATGACATGAATTGGATTGTGATTGCAGGAATCAATATGTTTCTTATTCCATGATTTTTGATAATTCCCCAGAAGCTTTCACCTCTAGCTTGTGCAAACAAGAAATAATCACTCTTTTTAACGTTGATAAGTTTATCTCTTGTATACATGGTAAGAGAAGCGATTTCTACAATACTTAAGGTAAAAGCAGGAAGTATCAACCTATGCAACCATTGCCAGAAGGTTACAGTATCGGACAATTGTCCAATAGGAACTGAAAGCCCAATTGGGAACCAGCCAAGGTATACTGAAAATACCATCAGCAATACTAGACCTATCCAAAATGTAGGTGAAGATTGCAAAATGTAACAGTAAGTTTTAATAACCTTATCAATCCATGTACCCTCTTTTGCACCTGCAAGTACACCTAATAAGAAACCAAAAATTCCTGATATAATCCAGGAACTTACCATAAGAGTTAATGAAGCTGTGAATTTCTGTACAATAACTTCTGTTACAGGAACTCTATAAATCAAGGAGAACCCCATACTTCCAGAAGCTAAAGTTGAAAGCCAACCCATTACTCTTTCACCTAAAGATAAATTAGTTCCCCAATATTCACCCATAATAGCTAATTGCTCTTGACTAACAATTCTTTGGCCAAGATAAGCTCTTACTGGATCAATAGGAGATAATTGTATCATTATAAAACTGATTGCTGCTATGGCTATTAATAAAATCATCAAGCGCACAGCCTTTAATCCTAAAAATTTAGCTAATTTTTTGCTATTAATTTTAATCAACCCATATACTCTATTAAAAAAAATTAGAATAATAAAACTCTTTAAAAACCTAAATCCTTAAATCTTAATGAATTACTAAAAAAAACTTCAAATCATTAAATTCTTAAGAATCAGTGAAAATCATAAAATAACTTAAAAATTATTGAAGAATCCTTTAAAATATAGACTAAATTATTATAAAAAATTCTTTTAAAAATAATTTAAAAATTATTTAAAGAATCCTTTAAAATCAAAATCAAAGAATTCTTTAAATAATTCCTTATAAACTTTTAAAAATATTTATAATGATTAAAAATTATTTAAAATGATTTATTGAAAAATAAACCATTTTTATATTTAAATAATTTTTGCATAAGATATTCATACAGTTTAACTTGCAGTTTCATTTATACGTTTCCAATCGTAGATGTTACCCCAAATGTCTCCACCGTGTGGGTAGATAAGGCGAGTGCTGTTGGAAATGTCTAAATCATCACTTACGAAGTAAGTGTAGTCCATAGTACCGACCCATAAGAAGGAGTTATGTGAGGTAGCTTTCTTAGCAGCTTGAGCCCAAGTGCTGTAGGAAGCGTTTGTAGGTTGAGCCATTGCAGAGTCAATTAATGCATCTACAGCCGTGTCATTAAGTCCACCAGGGTTGTCGTAACCTACACAAGCTACTCTAGAATCGTATTGGTGTTCAATTTCGTATGGGTCTGCAGAACCGAATCCCCATACTACTCCTTGACTGTATTTGTTAGAGCCAATATCATCCCAGCTTGCACCTTGGGGGGTGATTTCAATACCTAACTCTTTTGCTTGTTCTGCTACAGTAACTGCAATTGCTTGTCTTTCAGTTGCAGATGCTTTGTAGTATACATCAAAGGTAGCTTTTTGACCGTCTTTTTCTCTGATACCGTCACCGTCAGTATCTTTCCATCCAGCTTCATCAAGAATAGATTTTGCTTTGTCTACTTGACCGTCTTTGTATCCAGCATCAAATGCCCATGGCAATTGGTCAGCTACACCGGTGTAGGAAATGTTACCGTATCCGTTTAATGCACCATCAATCAATTCTTGTCTGTTGATACCAATATCTAATGCTTGTCTGATAGCAGGATCTCCAGTTACGTTGTTACCAATGGAAACGTTGTCTTCACTCACTTTACCAGTATCCATTTGAGTTGGTAAGGAAATACCACGTACGTCAATGGAATCGAAGTATTCCATATGGTATCCGTCAATTTTTTCATCCGCATAGGATACTGCTACTTCAGCAATGTCTACATTTCCGTTTTTAACTGATGCGAATGCTGCATCAGAATCAAGGAATAAGTTAGTAATTTTGTTGAAGTAAGGTTCTTCACCATAGTAATCAGGGTTTTTCTCTAAGATAAATTGTTGACCTTTATCCCATTGAACTAATTTATAAGGTCCTGAACCGATTGGGTTTTGACCATAACTAGCATTATCATAGGTAGCTTCAGGAACAATACCTACATCAGTTAATTTGTTAATGAAAGTTGAATCTGCCTTATCAAGAGTGAAAATTACTTTGTCACTATCTGCTTTAGCTTCTTTCATTGAACTTAAGTCTGCTCCTTCTCCAAATTCTTTTGCAGTGTTATAGGAGAATGCTACATCCTTAGCGGTTAATTTGGAACCATCAGTGAATTTTACATCATCACGAATGGTTACAGTGTAAGTTTTCAAATCATCAGATATGCTATAATCAGTTGCCAAATCGTTCACAAATTCATTGTCTGCATTCCTTTTAAGAAGAGTACTTTGAATAAGTGGTTCTGTACCAGAATCATGGTATCCCCAACCGTGCATGGGGTCGAAGCCAAACTCAGGTTCTTCTCCGTGAGCTGCTACACAAGTGATTAACTCATCAGGAGCATGTTCAGAACCTCCTGTTAAAAAGTCAAAGAAACCTTCGGACGCGGCGCCCACACTGATAATTGCAATTAATGCAATTACTGAA
>CAJOMK010000083.1 GCA_905235495.1 uncultured Methanobrevibacter sp. | reverse complement strand
TTCCAGTCGAGAAAGGTTATGGAGAAGTGACTTTCAATGAATCTTTGCCTATTGGCAATTACACTGCTACAGTGCTATATCTTGGTAATGAGAAGTTCAGTTCAGGTGAAGCTTCCACTACATTCAGTGTAAATGATAAATTGGATTCTAATTTAAGAATGCAATGTTGATGACAGGTCTCAGCAGGGCTGATAAGTTATATATTGTGGTTGATGCGGATGAGAATTTCTGTGGGTAATGCAGTTATGGTCTTGAATTGCTGTGTTTGGACTGTTAAGGTTGAAGTTGTCAAAATGGTCATGTAGAGTGTTTTATTGTCTTGGAGGTGATTGCTCTGGGAAATTATGTTGCCAAGGCAAGAAGACTGCTGAAAATGAGTTTTTCATGGTTGGCAACTGGTTCTTCAACCTATGAGGTTTTAAGAATTTTATAAGCTTAAGGGAGAACTTTAATAATGAATTTCATTCATTATAGTTTTTTTCTCAATTTTCTTTTTTTTATTATTAAATATGGTTAAATGTTTGTTTAAAGAATTAAATCAACATATTAAAATTAAAAAAAGAGTGTAAAAATAAGATTATATTTGAATTAAACTTTAGCACCCATTTTTTTTAAAAAAAAGTTTATGTAATCATCCAAAATAACCTCTTTATCATCATTAGATATATTAGGATCATTAAGAAGTTTTAACAGTTTCTATTCTATTCAGATTCATCGAATCCCCATAGTATCAACTTTTTTGCTGATTATACCATTTAGACATTCTTAATCACCATATCTGCTGAAATATATATCCTTGTAATGTCATTACCATTAAATTTCATCTAGGATGTGTTTCGTTAAATGTTTGTTTAAATAATTAAATCAAACCATTATTATTTTTTTGTTTAATTTAATTCATTAAACCAGAGTTTTTACGAAACATAAAATAAGGAGGTTTATTATGGTTAGAAGATTAGTTCCAGATTATGATTTTATCATGAATGTTGATGATGATTTTATTGATGATTTTATTAATGTAGCTTCAGGAATCCCTAATTTGTTAATGAATTTCCTTGAAAGAAGAGATGAGGATATAGGACGAAAAAGAGTACTTACATTAAGTGATTATCCGGAACGTGAGTTTTTAGATTAAGATGAGAGAGCTGTCACTCATAAATTATTAAAAGAGGACAAATTAGATGAAGTACTTGATTATCATGTTAAGTATGTGCTTGATTTTTTGGAAGAATATCCTCAATTTAAACCTATGATAAAAGCCAATTGAAGAAGTTTAAATTTCTAATATAATAATTTTTCTATTATTATTTTGTTTAATTAAGTTCATTAAACAGAGTTTTACGAAACGCCCTTAAAATATCAATTGAAAATAGAAAAAAAAGAAAATAATAAATAATTAAAAAAAGTAAAAAAAAAAGAATTAATAAAAAATATTATAAAATTTGTTTATTAATCAATTCAGCATTCAAAATAGAAGCACCAGCAGCACCTCTGATTGTATTATGTCCTACAAGAACATATTTGAAGCTGTTATCAAATGCTTGATCTTTTCTGAGTCTACCTACTGTAGCAGCCATACCACCATAAGCCATTCTGTCCATTCTTGGTTGAGGTCTGTCATCTTCCTCTTTGACTATGACAGGCTGATCTGGAGCAGAGTGAAGGCCTAATTCTTGAGGAAGTCCTCTAAAGTCAGCCATTGTCTTTTTGATTTTATCAACATCTGCTTCGTCGTCAAGTTCTACGAATACTGCTTCAGTGTGACCATCAATAACAGGCACTCTGTGACAGGATGCGCTTAATGAAAAGTTTGCAGGTACAACTTCCCCACCGTCAAGTGAACCTAAAAGATGCAATGTTTCGCTTTCCATCTTTTCCTCTTCACCGCCAATGTATGGAACCAAGTTATCTACAATAGCCATTGAAGGAACACCGTTATAGCCTGCTCCGGAAACAGCTTGCATGGTTGATACATAAATCTTGTTTATGTTGAAGTTGTCATAGATGGGCTTTAAGGTTAAGGTCAAAGCAATGGTTGAACAGTTAGGGTTGGTTACGATGAAACCGTCCCAGTTATTGTTTTTCTGTTGTGCTTCAATCATGTCCAAGAATTGTGGATTGACTTCAGGAATGACTAAAGGTATGTCCTTTTTCATACGCATCGCACTAGCATTTGATGCCACGACAAAATCCTTTGCAAATTCTGGCTCGACTTTTGCAGCAAAATCAGCAGGAAGTGAAGAGAACACTATTTCAACATCCTTATCCATCTGTGCAGGGTCAGTTTCAATAACAGTAATGTCTCTTACAGATTCAGGCATTTCACTATTCATATACCAAGTGGTAGCGTCTTCATATTTTTTTCCTGCAGATTTTCCTGAAGCTGCAAGTGCAGCGATTTCAAAATCAGGATGATCAGCCAACAATTGGATAAATCTTTGACCTACCATTCCAGTTGCACCAAGTACACCTACTTTTACCATTTAAATCATCTCGATAATTATAAATATTTTTTTAAAAGTTTTTTCTCTAAAAGAAATATAAATTAAACTTCTAAAAGAAAAGAAAGGAATTAAAATTAAATTCCTAAAACATCAGACATGTCGTTAACTTTTCCAGGTTCTGCTGAACCTACAAATCTTAAAGCTCTGATAACACCAGCAATGAACACTTCTCTGGTATGTGCCATGTGTTTTACTTCTAATCTTTCACCATCACCAACATACAATACTGTGTGGTCTCCTACAATGTCTCCACCACGGACTGCATGCATACCGATTTCCTCTTTGGTTCTTTTACCTACTTGACCTTGTCTTCCATAGACTCCAACTTCTTCAGGATCCCTTTCTAAAGCATCTGCTATTACTTCAAATGCAGTCATCGCAGTTCCAGAAGGAGCATCTGCCTTTTGGTTGTGGTGAGCTTCAATGATTTCAATGTCAAAGTCATTTAAGATAGGAGTCAAGTCCTTCAATACTTTAAAGAATACGTTTACACCAATAGAGAAATTAGAGGAAATAACTGCTTTGATGTTCTTTTCCTTGATTACATCTGCATTTCCTTGTGCTTGCTCTTCAGTAAAACCGGTTGTTCCAACAACAAGGTTTACTCCACAGTCAGCAGTTCTTTTAATGGTTTCAACAGCAGCAGGAGCTATGGTAAAGTCGACTAATACTTCAGCTCCAGATTCTTTCAATGCTTTTTCCAAATCTTCTGAACCGACAATAGGAACACCAATATTACCGATACCTGCTCTTTCCCCTGCATCTTGACCTGCTAAAGGAGTGTTTGGCATTTCAATAGCAACTACAACTTCCATATCATCTTGTTCTGAGATTTTTCTTATAATTCCGGAGCCCATTCTTCCTGCAGCTCCAGTTACAGCAACTTTTATCATAATATCATCTAAAATTAATTTGGTCAATAATAAAAAATTCAAAAAAATAATCTTAGGAAATAGGAAAAAATCCTAATTTCCAAATAAGAAATAAAATTATATAATTCCAGCATCTTCTAATGCTTTTCTTAAGATTGCTTTGTTCTCTTCTAACATAGGAACTAAAGGCAATCTTAATGGACCTGCAGGCATTCCCATCATTTTCAATGCTTCTTTTGCAGGTGCTGGGCTGGTTTCAATGAATAAAACTTTGATTAAGTCATATTGTTTGTAGTGTAATTCCATCGCTTTATCATAGTCACCATCTAAGATGCAGTTTACCATTTGAACCATGGTTCTTGGGTCGATGTTTGCAGATGCACTGATTACACCTCTTGCACCAACAGACATTAAAGGAAGGGTCAATTCGTCACTACCTGATAATATTACAATATCATCTTCCAAACCTTCATCCCTTAAGAGTTTCATGGTTTTGGATACTTTGTCCACATTGGAGGAAGCTTCTTTCAATGCAGCAATATGGTCCACTTTTGCAAGCTCTACAATGGTTTCAGGAGCCATATCCAAACTGGTACGGGATGGAACATTATATGTGATCAAGTCAATGTCAACTTGATTTGCAATATTGGTATAATGTTCAATTACACCATGTTGTTGTGGTTTGTTGTAATATGGAGTGATTAAAAGAGCCATGTCTGCTCCAGCATCATCCGCATATTTAGTTAAGTCCAATGCTTCAGAAGTTGCATTGCTTCCAGTTCCAGCAATGGTGGTTACTCTGCCATTTGCTTCATCAATCATGATGTCAAGAACTTTTCTATGTTCTTCATGGGATAAAGTAGCAGATTCACCAGTGGTTCCTGCAGCAACTAAACCGTCAACATCCTGTTCAATCAACCAGTTAATATTTTGTCTGTATCCTTCTTCGTCTATGGATCCATCCTTATGCATAGGAGTGACCATAGCAACAGCTGTACCTTCAAAACGCATAATAACACCTACTTACTATATAATTGTTTAATTTATAATTCTAATTTAAAATTTTGATTATAATTTTATTTTTAATTTTAATTTTTAAAAAGTCTATAGCAATTTCAAATACTCAATCTATTAAAGTTCGTAGAAATAAAAACCAAATATTTTTACGAAACCCCAATGATTGTATTGGAATTACATGCAAAAAACGATAGAAGCAAATTACTTCCCTTCAATGAAAATAAAGCAAATGCCTCTTTATAAGATTAAAATAATGAAAGAGAGAGTTATAAAACTCCCTTGATTAAGTCATATGCTACCTTACCATCTTCCCAATTAATAAATAAAACAATAGCAGTTTGGGAGGATGAGATTTCAACAATGTTTATGTGTGCTTCCTTAAGAGGATTGGTGATTTCAGTGATTACTCCAGGAGTTTCAATAAAGTCTGGATTAATCATGGTTAACATAGCAATGTCTCTACCTAAGGATATTGAACTTAAACTGTCTTCAGCAATAACTAAATTGTGCAATAAATGGTATGCTTCATCAGCATCACATTTATCCAAGAATAAGGTAATTGAATTTTGACCTGCAGAAATACCATAAATGTTAATGTTGGCTTCCGCTACTAAAGTGGTCATTTTAGCAAGGAGACCAATTTGATTAAGCAAATCCTCTCCAACCAAAGCCACCACAGAGATAGGTTCAGGATGCAAACATATTGATTTGTTCATGGAATCTTCAAAGGGACCTACAATCTCAGTCCCTAGGTCAGACAAATCACCTTTTTCATAACTAATGATTTTTGCTTTTATTTCAGGATCTTTAAATCTTAAAGCATGAGGGTGTAAAACTTGAGCCCCATGAGTAGCTAAATCTCTCATTTCTTCAACAGAGATATAATCTAATTTTTCAGCTTCATTGATTTTTCTTGGATCAGTGGACATTACTCCATCTACATCGGTAACGATAATCACATCATCTGCTTTTAAGCAATGCCCTACTAGGAATGCAGTTACATCACTTCCACCTCTTCCTAAGGTGGTTACTTCTCCATCTTCAGTTCTTCCTAAGAATCCACAGATAACTGGAATAATTCCTTGCTCTAAAAGTTCTAAAAGCCCTTGAGATTGCTCTTCAGTTCTTTCAAAGTCAATTTGAGCTTTTCCATAGTTGTCATCAGTTATTACAGGCCATAAATCATGACTTGGATCTATGTATTCTGATTTAACTCCTAAGGATTCCAAGACTGATGAAAATACTCTGATACTGGTTCTTTCACCCATGGATAAAATTTCCGCCAATTGCTTTTCGGTAACTTCTTTTCCAATGGATTCATCAGTAATAGTTACTAAATCATCAGTAGTCTTGTTAATAGCTGATACAACAACCACAACCTTCTTTCCTTCCATATATGCATTTACGATAGATTGTGCAGCTTTTCTAATCCTTTTACCATTTCCAATCGAAGTACCGCCAAATTTGGCTACAATTAATTCCATTTGTTTACACACCTT
>CAJOMK010000082.1 GCA_905235495.1 uncultured Methanobrevibacter sp. | reverse complement strand
TCATATCATAAACGGTCTCTTCCCATTGTCTAATGATTCCCAATTGTGAGTTATCTATAATGAAAACATTAACATTCAAATCATATTCACGAATTGTTGCCAATTCCTGAATGACCATCTGAATATCGCCGTCACCACATATGACCACAACTTGACTGTCCGGATGAGCAAGAGCTACACCAATAGCTCCAGGCAAACCATAACCCATCGGCCCAAATCCTCCTGAAAACGAGAGTTTTCCAAACTTGTCATTGTTGGAAAGCAATGTTGTCCAAGTTGTGTGAGTGCCGGCATCTGAAAGGAAATAGCTGCCCTTGAATGCATTGACGATTTTATTGATTGCATAAGGAGGCCTTAATGGAGAGCAGTTCTCTTCAGACTCTCCAATTCCATCAATTATCAACGGCTTATGGTTGGAATAGATTTCATTGATCCAATCCTGATACAATATGAAGTCCTTATCCTCATATTCCTTAGATTCAATGTCATTCAATAACAAGCCCAAAAGGTCTGATGCATCCATGCAAATATTAATCTTGCCCTTAAGGCAATCCTCATTGATGTTTACATGTATCATTTTATCCTTGACATCATTAAAATCACAAGCTGCAATGGTTCTCTCAGATAATCTTGCACCTAAAACCAAAATGCAATCAGAGCTTTCATAGGCATAATTTGCTATGGAAGTTCCTCTAAGTCCAACAATTCCAAGGTTCAATTTATCATCTTCACTGATAACCCCTTTAGAGTGAAAAGTGGTAGCGATAGGAACCCATGTTTTACTTACAAAAGCGTCTAATTTTTCGATAGCTTTTCCCCAAACTATACCATTTCCTACAACGATTAATGGTTTTAAGTTTATCAATAGCTAAGTTGATACTGTTATCTACATTAGCCATGACATTTTTTGAGAAATCATCAATAAACACTAATTTTCCATCAAAATAATTGAAGTGATCTTCAAAAATATCCACCAGCCCATAAAGATCATCAAGATTGAAAATTTTTTCATTGAAACAATCAAAATCAAATGAAACATCCTCAAAAATAGGGGTTTTTGATGAATCAATCAAGTTTTCCAATGAAATATCCTCCAAATCTACCTCTTCCATAAGTACATCCTTAGATAGGTTGATGTGAACAGGACCCATAGGACAGTTGTGAAGCATGACTAAAGATTCAATTAAATTAAAAATAGCTGATTCAGCAGAAGATGGATGAAAGCTGGCAAAGGTTATGTTCTCAAAAACATCATTGATTGGAGAATTTTGAAATATGTCTTCATCCTTTTTGGAATAGTCATTGTCTCCAGTGATTACAAGGAGAGGGACAGAATCCTTAAAGGCAGATGCTACACCCATAACCAGATTCATGGCACCTGGCCCTGCAGTGGAAATGCACATTCCATAATTGCCTGATGAACGAGCATAAGCATCCGCAGCATGAACAGCTCCCTGTTCATGTCTTGTGAGAATATGCCCAATAGAAGAATCCTTTAAAGCCTTATAAAAAGGAAGTATCTGTTCTCCAGGATGTCCGAAAATATGTTTAACACCATCCTGTTCAAGCAATCTTATTAATGCTTCTGCAGTATTCATATTATCACATTAAAAATAAAGAATCATAAGTTGAAAATTAAAAAATTAAAATTAAAAAACTAAAATCAATAATAGTGAGATGAACTATTATTAGTGGAATTTTCATCATACATCTGTTGAAGTTCATAATCGTCAACAAGAATTCTTGCCTCTAAACTATCATAAACTTTTTGCAAGATTGTCTTATCCTCTGAAGAGATTAGAATGAAATTGTTTGACTTTTCATCATCAACAAACACGGTATAAGTTCCCAACTTATCGTTTTTATAGCAAGTGAAATTGCCATCACTTAGCTCATCAGTACCTAAAGTTTCTGCTTTAATCTTTTGGAACCTAAGCATTCCTTGAAATCCTGTAACTGGAGAGCCATTGTTGAAACTTGTAATGTTAAGGCCGTAATCATAATCACAGTAGTAATGAATATCCAAATTATCTGTATATTCAGATATCTTATCAGTTACTGGAACTTGTGCAGAACAGGAATTTGTTAGATTCATTTGATGATAAGTGACATTTCTGCCTGGTTCAAATAGCATATAGGAACCTATGCAAAGTAAACAAAATACAGCAACTATTAAAATAGCCATTTTTTTATCCATAAAATACACCTTTTTTAATATTAATTATGTTTTTTATCTTTATATATATTATTATTAAAAAAGATGAAAAATAAATAGAATTTATGCATATTTTTAAAAAATGGAAAAATGGAAAAATTGAAAATTAAAGTAGAAAATAAAAAAATGAAATAAAAAATAGAAAATTAAAATAGAAAATAAAAAATGAAATAGAAAATAGAAAAGAAAAAATAAAAATTAATTGTCTATAAAAGAAGTTTTGATTAAACTTTTTCTAAAAGTTTGATCTACTCATCATCTAAATTAAAAACGGAATCTGCTCCTTTTCTTTCATAATCATAAACAGAGTATTCCTCTTCAGATTGACTTTTAGAAGATCTTTTAGATTTTGATTTAGACTTTTCATAATCATCCAAAAGGGATTCGTATCCTTCATCACCAAATACACCATCATCAAAGAAGTCATCAGTGAAATCTTCATACTCCTCTTCAGCAGGTTCTTCAACCTTTGCCTTTTTGGAACTTGATTTGGCTTTCGCTTTGGCTTTAGGTTTTTTAGATGTTGATTTTTTAGGTTTTGACTTAGGTTTATCAACATAATCATCCAAATTATCAAAAACCTCTGCATTCCTTGAGCTTTTGAAGGTATGATTCCTTTGATTATTTGATACCTCTTCATCTCTAATAGGAGTTATATGGTCCAAATTATCAAAATCATCATCAAAACTTATATCCTCATCAAAATCATCATTTAAGTTATCATTATCTTCCTTGTCTTTGCTGAACCTATTTATTTTATCAAACAAGGATTTTGATTTCTTTTTGCCATTCTTTTGTGATTGCTCTTTGGAACTAGAATCCTCTCCATAAGCCCCATTATACTTAAAGTCATAATCCTCATCAAAAGGAGAGTCAAACTCTTCAGATGACATGTCCACATTTTTCAAAACATTCTTACCTGACTTTGATTGTGATTTACCGAATCTGTTTAACCTTCTGGATTTGGAATTGTCTTCTTCTACCATATCGTCAATGGCACCTTCCTCTTCATCAGACTTTTTAAATCTGTTCCTCAAGGATTTATACGAGCTTACAAAAGATCCGTTCTTATCAAACAATGGATTGGAATCATCTTCATCATCAGCGTAATCATCAATGGTCTTGTCAACATATTCCTTTCCCTTGGAGTAGTTTACTTCACCACCTCTAGACAAATCAAGGGAATAATCTCCATCATATGGAAGGATAGTTAGAACCAAAGGAACAATGACAAATATGGAAGCGATGATTGATTGAACAAGCAAGCTTTGCCTATCACCAGCAAGAATCAAATTATACACTCCCATAATCCAAATAATAGCTAATATGATAGGAATGATAAATCTGATTATGATTATCCAAGATTTGTCCACCTTAATATGAGAATTGTCATTTAGGATTGAAAGGATATCCTCAATATCATAAACCCAACCTAAAACAATTATTTCAAGCAAAACTCCTAAGATAATTGCAAATTGTGTAATAAATGCATCAGCAATCCTTAAAAGGTATTCACCCATACCTGTTGCAAATATGAATGAAACAAATAGACCTACCAATACAAGTCGCCTTACAACTCTATCTCTTGTCCAAGCGAATTTTTCACAAATGGAATTGATCAATGGTTCGATTAAAGCCAAGATGGTGCTTAAGCTTCCAATAAACAAAAGCAGGAAAAATGCCGGAGCTACAATATAGACCCAAGGATCCATAATATTGAATACATTAGGGAAAACGACAAATATCAATGAAAATCCGTCACTGACCAAACTGGTAATAGGGATATTCCTGCCTAATGCCATATAACCCATTAGGGCAAATAAAAGAACTGAAACCAAGACTTCAAATATTAAGCTTGCTAAAACAATAATCCATGCATTGTCAATTAGATTTGCTTTCTCTGCCAAATAGGAAGAATAAGTGCTTGCTATGGCATAGCCTAAACCGTATGAGAATACTAATTGGCCAAATGCAGTTATCCATACATTTAAATCCAAGAGGACTGACCAATTTGGATTAAACAATGCCATAATTCCAGTACGAGAACCAGGTAATTGAACTGCAAATATTAACATGCCTATTAACAATATGAATGATAATATTAATGATATTTTACTGATGGTTAAGATTCCGTTATTGATTTCCTTATGTGAAAACAAATAAATGAAACCCCATATTGCTATCAAAGCCACTCCAATAGGAACTACAAGATAAGTCAATCCATATGGGTTAGAGGTGCTGTGCAATAGGGTGGTTGTAAAGAAAACGCTAGGATTACTTCCCCATCCCTTAAATAAACTAAGAATTACATAAATAAGGTCCCATGACATTATGCAGGTGAAGTAAATCAGAACAGCAAAAATCAGGACCACAATAAACCAAGCTATGATCTCAAATTCGGATTTGATATTATAGAATATCTTAGGTAAACTTGATTTGAACTTGAATCCTATCCCAAATTCCAATACTAAAATAGGAATTGCCATGATTACAATAGCTAAAATATAAGGTATGAGGAATGTTCCTCCCCCATTTTCATACATGAGATAAGAAAATTTCCAAATTCCAGATAATCCAATGATTGCACCAATCATAGCTATTAAAAAGCCAGTTGAACTATCCCATCTATTTTTTATAATTTCATCATCCATTTAATATCACATCAATTGATTTATTCTTACCCATATTCTTAAAATTCATCTCATAATAAAATAACTTGAATCTTATTTCTTCAGTAGTTATTATATTATATATTAAAGTATTAATTATTTAAAAAAGTTTCTTATTTAGAATGGAATTGAAAATTAGAGAATATATTAAAAACTACATTATTTAGAATAGAATAAAAAATAAAAAATACTTTCTTTAAAAAGTGAGAAAAAAAGAAAATAAAAATAAAAAACAGTTAAGAGCAAATACTCTCAACTATTAAAACTATTTTGGTCAAGGTTTTTGCCAAAGGCAAAAAGCTTGTAAAAGGGTTATTGTCCAGATCCTACAGACTGAAATCCGTGAAGTTGGGCTAATCCCTATCAATCGGCTTATAATAATCTTCGTTTTTAGCCGGTACCAAGGTAAATATTATTGGAACAATGAAAAGAATAATGGATAATGCAAGCATTATCATATGACTTGTTGTGTCTCCAGTTAAAATTATGTTGTAAACCCCTTGTGCCCATAGGCCCCATATACAAATAGGTAAGATATATTTAATAATTATTGGCCAGAATTGATTCATTTGAATGTTTGAATGAGTGTTCAATGTTTCAACAAGATTATCAAAGTTATAAACCCATCCGAAGATTATACATTCAAGCAAAACACCGAAGAACAATGCAAAATTGTTTAAAAATGCATCAAAGATTCCAAGTAGGTAACTTCCTGCTGAAGTAGCAAAAATGGAGGATATACAAAATCCTACAATACATACTAAAGTTGCTGATTTTTTTCTTGAAAATCCAAATTTTTCACTGATTGCAAATGAAACCACTTCAAGCAATGCCATCACAGATGTAATTCCTGCAAATAAGATACATGCAAAGAACAAAGGCCCAATAATCATTGACCAAGGTTGCATGAGATTGAATACATTTGGGAAAACAACAAATGCCAAACCTGTTCCTTCAGTTACCAATTCATTAAATGGAATTCCACTTGTAAAAGTCATGAATCCCAATATTGAAAATATGCCTATTGCATTGAATACTTCAAACCCAGAATTTGAAAATGCAACGATCAATGCATTATCGGTTAATTTGGAAGTTTCAGGAAGATAACTTGCATAGGTAAGGGCAATTGACATTCCTAAACTAAGGGAAAATACAATCTGACCGAATGCAGCTAACCAAACATTTAAATTTGTCAATACTGACCAGTTAGGAGTGAATATCTGTTTGTAACCTATTGAAGCACCAGGTAAAGGCAATGAGAATGCTACAATAATAATTACAATTACTAAAAGAATAGGCAATAGTATTCTGCTTACTTTACCGATACCCTCATTCAAATCCTTTTGAGCAATGAACCATGCAAATGCCCAAATAAGAAATACTGACAGTAAAACCCAAGGAACAATGGTAAAGATACCTGAAAGTGAATCAGATGCATGCAAAACATCCACTGTGAAGAACACATCCGGATTTGCACCCCACCCTTGAACAAAACTTAAGCCCAGATATATCAAATCCCATCCCACTACACAAACATAATAGGTGGTAATCAGGAATACGACCAACACAATAAACCATGCAATAGGTTCCAATCTAGCTTTAATTGAGAAAAATATCTTTGATAAAGAAGTTTTAAATCTAAATCCTACTGCATATTCAACCAAAACAAATGAGATTCCCAAAATAAACAAGGACACTATATAAGGAATCATAAATGATCCTCCGCCATTAGAATAAAGAACATTTGGAAAACGCCAAATATTACCTAAACCAACAGCAGAACCAATCATTGCCAAAATAAAAGAGATATTGTTATCCCATACAGACTTTTCACTAGACGCCATAAAAATCACTACATAATAATAAACAAAGTACAATAAGAATATATTAATTGGAACTAGTAAATAAAACTTATTAAATAAGTTAATTATTTTGAAATAAAAATATATGACAATTAGAATTATTAAAAAAAATCAG
>CAJOMK010000081.1 GCA_905235495.1 uncultured Methanobrevibacter sp. | reverse complement strand
AAAGTTACCACTGATGGTATTGTCGACTAATTCAAGCTTTCTCACAAGCTTCACGGACTTCAGTCCGTAGAACCTTGACCAAAACTCTTCCAAACTTTTCTCGCTTTATCGCAAAAGTTTGATCAAAATTCTTATCAATAGTTGGGAGTAACTACTCTTAACTTTCTTTTTTCATTTATTTTTTAATCTATTTTTTACAAAAACTATTTTAACTATTTTTAATATACTTAACTCTATAAATTAATTTTACAAAATTACTTATTTTAAAATTTAAATTATATGTTGGTTATATGGATTATAGAATAATTATTATTTCAATCATGGTCATGATTTTAATAGGTGCCTTATCTAAAAGAATAGGTCTATTGAAAGAAGAAGATGTCGAAATACTAAACAATATAGTAATCAATATGGCTCTACCATGTATGATTTTCAATGCTTTGTATAGTGTTGATGTTTCCTTACTTCCAAGTTTAAGCATTTTAACAGTTTATATCTTAATCACCAGTTTAATTGTAGGGATATTAACTTATTCACTACTTAAAATTTTAGGCTGGGACAGTAAGAAAATTTGGAGCTTTATGGTGGTAGTGGTCTTAGGCAATACCGGTTTTTTAGGTTATCCTATCACCCAAGGAATCTTTGGCAATGCAGGTTTAATAAGGGCGGTGTTCTGTGATATTTCAACTTCAATTACATTTATAATATTA
This sequence comes from uncultured Methanobrevibacter sp., assembly GCA_905235495.1. Lineage (GTDB taxonomy): Archaea > Methanobacteriota > Methanobacteria > Methanobacteriales > Methanobacteriaceae > Methanobrevibacter. The sequence continues at coordinate 6,462 of CAJOMK010000081.1, read as the reverse complement.
AGCTTCCTTATGATTTTAATATTCGGAGGTACAATGAAGACAGCCATTAGGAAAATCATTACTTTCATGCCTTTATGGGCAATTATTTTAGGGATAGTCTTCAATATTTTCAGCATTCCAATCACAGATGTAGGATTAACTTTCGTAAGTTATTTGGCAGGTGCCACAATTCCTCTCATTATGATTTCATTAGGTTTATCTTTGAATATCAGAGGATTGAAAAATCATTTAAAGGAAGTGAGCTTGGCATCTGTAATTAAATTGGTCATTTATCCTTTGATTGCTTTATGTGTATTGTCTTTACTTCACATTACAGGATTTAATCGCACTATAGGATTCATTGAAGCGGCAATGTCTTCAGCTATGTTAGGTTTGGTAATAGCGATTACCTATAAGTTGGATTGGGATTTGACTCTGCATTTTTACAACTACATTATTCAGTTTAGTAACCATTCCAATATTCTTAATGTTCATTCTTTAACGAACATTTCAAGGGCTCTGTAAGGTTTTAGCGAGCCTAAATCTTTAGGTTTTTATTGATTTTTATGGTGTTGCATAAGAGGTTACACTAAATTTATTCTTAATGAAATCTTTTTAATTTTTATTTTTAGATTGTTTTGCTCTTATTTTTTTATTATACTAATTAATTAACTTTTTTTAATTTTTAAAATTAGTATTATTTCTTTATTTTTAATTTTAACTTATTTTCACTATTATTTTTGTTCAGATTTTTTTCAATTTTTAAAGGCTTTTCCACCTTTCTTTAAAATTTTCAATATGAATTTTCAAAAATTTAGGCTTATCAAAAAGTATTTTCTTTCATAAAAATAAGCATAAATTTCTTTTTGTTTTCTATAAAACATAATAATTAACTTTTTTTGCTTATAATAACTATAGAATATATGTTATAATTAATTTTACCGATTTTAATTAAATTAAAATATTCTCATATATATACTTTACTCCTACTTATTAATAGAAACCTTTATATACTCACTTTTTAGAAAAATTAAACTGTCTAATAGTTTATATATAATATATTTAAAAAATTAGATCAAATGATTAATCATTTTACTTGTACAAGGTGATTTAATGGCAGAAGAAATTAATAATGAAGAAATTAGAGTGGGAGTATATGTTTGCCACTGTGGTGTAAATGTTGGTGGAGTCGTAAACTGTCCTGAAGTAGCAGAATACGCAAAAACTTTACCTAACGTAGTTGTAGCAAAAGATTACAAATACATGTGTTCTGACCCAGGTCAAAGTCTTATTCAAGAAGACATCAAAGAACACAACTTAAACAGAATCGTAGTAGCAGCATGTTCTCCAAGACTTCACGAACCTACCTTCAGAAGATGTGTAGAAGAAGCTGGATTAAACAAGTTCTTATTTGAATTTGCTAACTTAAGAGAACAAGACTCTTGGGTACACATGACCCAACCTGCTGAAGCAACTGCAAAAGCAAAAGACTTAACACGTATGGCTGTTGCAAAAGCAAGATTATTAGAACCTCTCGAAGCTTCTAAAGTAGCAGTAGACAAAAAATGTCTTGTTATCGGTGGTGGAGTAGCAGGTATTCAATCTGCATTAGACTTAGCTGATATGGGATTCAAAACCTACATGGTAGAAAGAAACCCAACCATCGGTGGAAGAATGGGCCAATTAGACAAAACCTTCCCTACCTTAGACTGTTCCATGTGTATTCTCGCACCTAAGATGGTAGACACTTCCAAACACGAAAACATTGAATTAATTACTTACGCAGAAGTAAAAGAAGTAGACGGTTACATTGGTAACTTTACTGTAAAAGTTGAGAAAAAACCTAGATACGTTAAAGAAGATGACTGTACTGGATGTGGACAATGTCAAGAAGTCTGTCCTATCGAAATACCTAACTACTACGACGAAGGTGTAGGTATGGTAAGAGCAGCTTACATCCCATTCCCTCAAGCAGTACCTCTCTGTGCAACTATCGACAAAAACTACTGTATTGACTGTGGTCTTTGTGAAACCGTATGTGGTCCTGATGCAATCGACCGTGACATGGAACCAGAAGAAATCGAACTCCATGTTGGTACCATTATTGCAGCAACCGGTTACGACCCATATGACCCAACCGAAAAATACGAATACGGTTACGGTAGATACACTAACGTAATTACCGCAATGGAAATTGAAAGAATGATTAACGCATCCGGTCCTACTGGTGGTCACGTACAAAAACCATCCGACGGTAAAGAACCTAAACGTGTTGCATTCATCCACTGTGTTGGTTCAAGAGATGAACAAATCGGTAAATCCTACTGTTCAAGAGTATGTTGTATGTACTCCATGAAAAACGCTCAATTATGTATTGACCACGAACCTGATACTGAAGTAACCTGTTACTACATGGATATCCGTTCATTCGGTAAAGGATTCGAAGAGTTCTACAAAACTTCCCAAGAAAAATACGGTATTGAATTCATCAGAGGACGTCCTGCAGAAATCCTCGAAAACGATGACTTAACCTTAACCATAAGAGCAGAAGACACCTTACTCGGAAAAGTAACTGAATACACCTACGACTTAGTTGTATTATCTGTAGGATTAGAACCTCCTAAAGGATCTAACGAACTCAGACAAACCTTAGGTTTATCCAGAACTTCTGACGGATTCTACATGGAAGCTCACCCAAAACTCAGACCTGTTGACACTTTAACTGACGGTGTTTACATTGCTGGTGTAGCACAAGGTCCTAAAGATATTCCTGACGCAGTAGCACAAGGGTCTGCTGCAGCATCAAGAGCATCTATCCCAATGGCTAAAGGCGAAGTAGAGATCGAACCTATTACTGCTGACACTGATACTACCGTTTGTGGTGCATGTGAAGTATGTGTAGAATTATGTCCATTCGGTGCTGTAAGTATTGAAGGTGAAGGCGCAGACAAACATGCAGCTATTAACGTTGCATTATGTAAAGGATGTGGTACCTGTGTAGGTGCATGTCCATCTGGTGCTATGAACCAAAACCACTTCAAAACCGAACAAATTATGGCACAAATTGCAGCAGCTCTCGAAGATGTTGCAAAATAGATTAAGAGATTTATTCTCTTTTTCTTTTTCTTTTTTTTTTTTTAAACAATTTTTATTTGTTCGTATATTTAACAACGTTTTATTTCAAATCATTTTTTTTTAAAATTAGATCTTTTTTCTAAATTTCCATCAATTTTGAAAAGTCTATTAGGCTTAAAGTCTATTCTGCTTAAAGTCTATACTGCTTAATAAATCAGAATAATATTAAATATTATATATTTAATAAAAAGTTTTAATTAATTAAAAAATCATATTATATATTAATAAGAATTTTATAAGATTATATTTTTAGAATTTTTTATTATTTCTGATTTTTATAAACTTTGAAATTTTTAATAATTCTCTATTATTTTGCTATTTAATAAAAAAATAATATTTAATATGTTATTTATGAGAATATAGGTGTTATGATGTATCAATATGAAGAAGATAGGAATAAAATTAATGACTTGATGAGAGTTCATAATGACTGGATGAGAGACAGCATAAACCTCATTGCAAGTGAAAATACCACAAGTAATGATGTTACAACTGCAATGGTTTCAGATTTGGCTCACAGATATGCTGAAGGACAAGCTTATGAAAGATTATACCAAGGTTGTACCTACATTGACCAAATCGAAGACATTACAAAACAATTATCCTGTAAAGTCTATGACTGTACCTATGCAAATGTTCAACCTGTTTCTGGTGTAACTGCAAACCTTGCTGCTTTCTTCGGTTTTGCTAAAGCTGGAGACAAAATGATTGCAATGAACATTCCTTTCGGAGGACACATTTCACATGCAAATGTAAGTGCTGCAGGTATCAGAGGATTAAAAACTTTAGAACATCCTTTCGACCCATCTGTCATGAACATTGATGTTGATGCATTGAACAAAATGATTTTAGCTGAAAAACCAAAAATCATCCTCTTTGGAGGAAGCTTATTCTTATTCCCACACCCTGTATCTGAAGTTGTAGATGCAGCTAACGAAGTAGGAGCAACCATCATGTACGACAGTGCTCATGTACTTGGATTAATTGCTGGTAAACAATTCCAAGATCCTTTAAAAGAAGGGGCTGAAGTCCTTATGGGAAGTACTCACAAGACTTTCCCAGGTCCTCAAGGAGGAATCATCTTATCAGATAAGAAAAATGAACATTTAATTGACAATGCTGTATTCCCTGGTGTAGTAAGTAACCACCACTTGCACCACTTAGCAGGTTTAGGTATTGCTACCGCTGAAATGCTTGAATTTGGTGAAGATTATGCTAAACAAATCATTAAAAACGCTAAAGCATTAGCAGGTGCACTTGCTGAACAAGGATTCAATGTAATGTGTGGAGATTTAGGATACACTGAATCCCACCAAGTTGCTATGGATGTTAGAGATGTTAAAAGAGCTACCATCTTAGCTAAGGAATTAGAGCAAAACAATATCATTCTTAACAAAAACCTCATTCCTGGTGACAATGTAAATGACAGTGATGACCCATCTGGTATCAGAATCGGTACTCAAGAAATCACCAGAAGAGGAATGAAAGAAAAAGAAATGGAAGAAGTAGCTGAGTTCATTTGGAGAGTTGCTGAAGGTGACAAAGTAGACATCAAAGATGAAGTCACTGAATTCATGTCTCAATACAGAACCATTCACTACGCTTTCAACGAAGAAGAAGGATACAAGTTCATTGAACATGTATAACCAAGTTTCACGGACTTCAGTCCGCAGAACCTTGACCAAACTCTTCCAAACTTTTAGGAAAAGTTTGATTAAAATAATTTCACTAGTTGGGAGTAATTGCTTTTAACTTTTATTTTTTTTTATTTTAATCTATTTTTGGAGATATTTTATGAGAATAGGATGGGCTTTTACCGGTGCAGGACATTTGCTTAAGGAAAGCGTTGAAGCTATGGAAGAATTGGCAAAGGATAACGATTTAACTGTTTTCTTATCACAGGCTTCAGAAGAAGTTTTAAAAATGTATGGACTTTATGATAGGGTTGTTGCTGTAACTGGTGGAAGGTATAATGAGCTTGCAAGCGATTCCAATCAGAAATTCTCTTTCCCTATTACAGGCAGGCTTTCTCTTGGAAAATATGATTTGCTTATAGTATCCCCTACAACTGCAAACACAGTTGCTAAGATAGTTCATGGAATTTCAGACACTCTTGTAACCAATGCTGTTGCACAAGCTGGAAAGGGTAGAGTAAGGACTCTTATGGTTCCTGTAGACATTGAACCGGGGGATGTCGAAACAATATTGCCATCAAAGCTTGAAAAAACCAAATGTCAAAAATGTGATGAATGTGAGGCAGCTTTAGCTTGCCCAAATGGTGCAATCATTCCACATGAAGAGATTGATCTATTGAAATGCATAGGCTGTGGAACCTGTAAGGACATTTGTCCATATGATGCAGTTTCAACAGGTAAGATTATTACTATGCACATGAGAGAAATCGACATTGAAAATACTCGCAAACTAGAAAAGATGGAAGGAATCGAGATTTTCGACACACCACAAAATCTTCTTGATAGCTTAGATTTATAATTTAGCTATCTATCTTATCTCTATCTCATCACCTATTTTCAAACACTTATTGAACTCTTTTTCATCAAATTCAACTATATATTTCGCTGATTTTTTAGGAACATGATAATTCCAGGAGCTAAATCTGCTATTTCATAGACTAAATTATCTTTATCAATAAAAACCAAGACGATATCAAATCTCATGAAAAAGCTATGAATCGATGACCTTTTCCTTGAATTGATCTTTCGGGGAATTTCAAACAACAATGGGACCTTAGCATTTTCTCTAAACATAAGTCCCATCAAACGGCTGAAATAATCATCTGCAATTCTAATATCCGTAATTTTCTCATCATATTTTTTTAAGTATAAAGACTTCAAATTTTTATCCTTTTTATTTCTTTTATTTCTTTTATTTCTTTTATTTTTCATTGATATGTTCATAATTATCTTATTTTATATTTATTCTCAATATTAATAAATATTTTCCTTTTAAAATAATAATTTACACTTTAAAATCAATTTAATAAGATTATATCACATTTTTAATTTCACTATAATATGTCTTTCATATAAGAGAATTGTTTTAATAATACTCTTTAAAAATAGTTTAAAAATAGTTAAAAATTGTTTTAATGATTATAATAATATTTATAATAATAAACTTTATTTACATTTAAAATAATAAATATAAATCATAATAATTTATAATTTATCTTTTGTTTTAATTCATTAAAATTAAATTCATTTGATTAAATCCATTATTAATCCAGATTTTAATTTATGTATTTTTTCAAAAAATATGAAAATTATTTTTATTCAATCATTAAAGATTAAAAATCACATTTATTAGGAGAATCGATATGCCGTTAAA
>CAJOMK010000080.1 GCA_905235495.1 uncultured Methanobrevibacter sp. | reverse complement strand
CATCCGCTTCAAATTCTTCAATAACATTGGAGAGGTAATTTTCAGTAAGTTCCAAATCTGAGTCTAAAAACAGCAATATTTCTCCTTTTGCAACTTTTGCACCATTGTTTCTTCCTATTCCTGGAAGGCCTCCTTCAACGACAACACAACCATATTCCTTGGCTATTTCTCTAGTATTATCATTGGATTGCGCATCTGCCACTATTATCTCATAATCTGTAAAATCCTGAGATTTAATGCTTTCAAGCAATTTAGGAAGATATTCCTCTTCATTATATGTAGGTATGATAATACTAATTTTCATTTTATCATCTCTTGGAGTTTTTATTGATTTTAAATATCTTATTATTAATATTTATTAATCAAATTAAATAGTTTTTTTATTGAATTGATTTTAAAAGTATGAATGTATGTTCCAGCTTAATGAATACCAATCGCATTTTCCCTCCAAACTAATGGCTAAGTTATTTAACAATTCCATCTCATTATATTGATTTGAAAGATAAACTGTTGTTTTATTTTGATGCTCTGTTAAATTTAATGTATCGTATTGATTTAAAGCACCAAGGTCATGACCCTCGTAGATATTTACTTCATAAGAATCAGGACAAGCACCATAAAATGCAATTGAAAACCATAAGACAATAATCAATATCAATGCAACATGAGGCATTAATTTTTTGGAAAGGCTAATTTTGGATTTCATATTTTTTTTGACTTTATCAGCTATCTCTGATTTGACAATATCTCTTTCATCTCTTCTGCTTAAATAATCTAAAATTTCATCTAAAATATTTTCGTTAAACATTATTATAAGCATTCCATATATTCCAGCTATTGCAGGGGTTCCAAACAAACCTCCATCCATAATTCCTATTATTCCCAATGTGCTTGTAAATGCAAGCAACACTCTTGATATCATTTTACGCCTTTGCAATGACATGACCATTGCAATGTATATGATTGGGATAAAAATGAAGAGCACATAGATTATGCTTGGTGTATAGGCACTTAATGAGCTTCCAGTATGTATTCCTGCAGGAATATAACTTAGGAGGCTTCCGAGAAGGATTCCAAACATTGACTTATACAAATGGGAATGAAGGATGCTGGTACTTGTCATGGTTGGATTCATGATGACAAGTATTGTATTCCAATTAAGTCCAAGTGTGCTTCTCAAGTATACTTCCACAATCACTCCCATAATTGCAGTAAATAGAAATAGGATAAGGGATAATTTTAGATAAAAATCATTATCCTTAAGGATTTTTGGAATGTTCAGATTCATGAAATGGTTATGGATCCTTTCATTGTCTCCAAGTGTGGATAGGATGATTGTTATACCAGAGACTACAAAAAAGAGAATGTCCTTTCCTTTTGAGGATCCCATTAGAATCAGTTGGGCAAATGGTCTTATGAATTGGTCTATTCCACTTAAGAAGAATAGCATAATTCCTATGATGATTAAAAATATTCCAAATGGAATATATCTCTTTTTCTTTTCCATAAGACTTCCTCTCTGTGATTAAATTGTATGAACTTTAAATTCAAATATTTATTTATTTAAAATATGAAATATAAATATGAAATATAATTTTGAAATATAATTATGAAAATTTAATTATGAATTATATACTACTATAAATAGTTTATATAATTTTTATTAATCATATAATTTATAAATTTTTATATTTAAATAATTTTAGGGTGTTATCATGTTTTCAATCAGCTTTTATATTGGATTGATTCTAATAGGAATCTTTGCAGGTTTCGCTTCAGGATTGCTTGGAGTTGGCGGAGGATTCCTTATGGTTCCTTTGCAATTCTTCTTGTTCACATCAGTTGGAGTTGACCCTTCACTTGCCATGATGGTTTCATTGGGAACCAGTTTGGCAATCATCATACCGACTGTAGCATCTGGTGCATATCAGCATCAAAAGAAGAACAAGTTCATTGTCAAACCTGCAATCAGACTTGCAATTTTCGGTATCATTGGAGGATTCTGTGGAGGTTTTTTAGCTAATATTGTTCCTATAAGAATCTTGCAGATTATTTTTGCATGTCTTTTGGTTGTTGTGGCATTGGATATGCTCTTCGGTTCCAGAAGCGATGGGGAAAAATCATTGATTCAATTTAATTGGCTTAATACAGGTATTGTAGGTTTTTCAATCGGAATCGTTTCAGGGTTGCTTGGTGTTGGTGGAGGAGTGTTCCTGATTCCCGCTCTATGCATACTCTTTGGATTCAGTTTGATTCAAGCTATTGGAATGTCTTCTGTATTTATTGCATTTACAGCTATTGGTGGGCTTATATCTTATATCTATACTGGTTTTGGAGTCAATCCGATGCCTTATTCATTAGGTTATGTCAGCTTGATAAATTTTGTGGTTATAGTGATGTTTTCAGTTCCTATGGCTACAGTTGGTGCAAATCTAGTTTATAAAATGCCTGAAAAGAGATTGAAACAAATATTCTCCATAATCTTGATTTATATGGCAATAAAAATGATTGGATTTGATCCAATAGTTATTCTATTGGGTTTGTAAAAATAGTAATTTCAAATTGGATAAAAAATAGTTTATTAATTATTTGGTTTTTTTTTATTTATTATTTATAAAAAAATAGATATTTTGATGAACTTTTAAAGTTCATCATTTTCTTCAAAAACAATACCAGTTCCTTTTATGATTATCTGGTTGATGTTTTCTCCTTTTTTTGGACCTACAGTATCATAAATTATATCTAAATTTAATAAGCCATTACATCCATCTGCTTTCAATTGCTTGATTAATTTCAATAATGCCTTATCTTTTGCAAGCCTTACATCCATAAGAAGATATTCTTTCAATACCTCTTCGAGCCCTAATTTGATCTCCTCCTTTTGGTCTGAGAAAAAGATATATCTTGCTTCATAGATTCCTTTCTGTTCTTTAATGCCCAATCCTTCTGGAGGATATTCCAAACTCAATAGTAGAACTCCTAAACCATTCATTTCAAGTTCCATATCATAAAAATCATGTCTTGTATGTGCATGTCTTTCAATATAGTGGTCTTTGGTTTTTGATTCTTTTTTAAAGATTTTTTCATATGTGTCAGTTAGAAACATAGTGATTTTCTTGAAGATACCTGAGACATGGGATACAATACCTAAACCCATTGCTATTAAGAAGTAATTCACTGCAGTTGGGAATGCAGCTTGAAGTATTATGACAATGCTTCCAGCAGTGATTACATTGAATCCCAAAGTAGGATTTGCAATGATGAAACCATAGATTACTGTAATAATAAAAAGAATAAATGTACTTACAGCTCCTGTACTTTCATGAACTAACCTTTTTGCAGCAAAACTTTCAACATATCCAGCAAATAGCGGAGCAAGAATCAATCCGAAATTCCATCCGAAAATAGCAAAGTGGGTGTATAGACAAACAACATAGGTAGCTATACCCATCGCTGTTCCAAAAGCAATACACGCCAGTTCCTTAAGGAATTTTTTCCGTCTTTCACGACTTCTTAGGTTTTTTAACCTATTTTTAATTTCTCCAGACATTTATTCACTCTTCAAATTGCAATATTTAAAAAACATGTTTTTACAGAGGTTTTTAAAAAAATTTTTTATTAGGATTCAGTCCTTGAAAGTTACAGCTGTTCCATAGACATTCACTAAAATAGTGTTTCCCATGGTGCCTCCAAGGTTATTGTAGGATATCTTCAATCCTATGATTCCATTTGCACCATATTTTTCCGCTTTTGATTCCATAGCTCCAATTGCATCATTTCTTGCGTTTTCAAGTTCTTCTTTATAAGCGGTGGTTCTTCCTTCCACAACATCTCTGACTCCAGAGAATAAATCCTTATATATGTTGGCTCCGATTAAGGATTCTCCGTGAACTAATCCATGGTATTTTATTATTGTTTTGTTATCTAAGGTACTTGTTGAGGATAATAACATTTTATCACTTAAAAAATAGTTTTATATAAAAATAAAGATTTTAATAACTATTAATATTTAATAGCCAATATTGAATTTTGATTAAGTTCTTTTTAAATAATTAATTGTTTATTTAAAGAACATGAAATATGCCCATATGAGGATGAACGCTACAATTACAACGAAAAGCATCAATCTGCTTTTTCTGAGGTTCTTTTGTTGTTGTTCTAATACTCTTTGACAGTCAGGAGAGCATACTCTTTCTTTCATTGGTATTGGGGTTCCGCATACAGGGCAATGTTTGTGTGGTTCTACCATATTTTTCACCTTTTTTATTTATTTGTTGATAAATTAGTTTCGATTAGTTTTTTAATTTTTAATCATTTAAATTTATTTATTTAATATTATATAAAAATTGATGTTGTTTAGATTTGCATTTGATTAAATTGGAATGTTTGAATATATTCTATATATTGAAGAATTTTCTTGTGGTTTCGCTTACCTTTGCACCAAGCTCAACGCTATCCATATCCTTGTAATGTGCTATTGTATTTAGGATATGTGGCAAATATTCCGGTTTGTTCTTATTTGATTTAGGCTTTTTAGGGAAGTTTCTTGGAATAAGGAAAGGGGCATCTGTTTCTATCATCATTCTTTCAGGAGGTATGACAGTCACTGCCTCCTGCAATGATTGACCTCTTCTCTCATCACATATCCATCCTGTTACTCCAATGGAGCAGCCTAACTCAAGGTACTTTTCAACTTCCTCTTTGGTTCCTGTAAAACAATGAACACAAGCCTTTTCACACATATTCGGATACTTTTCAAGTATCTTCACCAAATCTTCATGTGCTTCTCTTTCATGTAGGAAAAGGGGCATGTTCAATTCATCTGCAAGCTTTACCTGTTCATCAAACCATTTCCTTTGAACATCTTGGGGGGAGTAGTTCCTGTTGTAGTCAAGACCGCATTCACCGATTGCAACTACGCAGTCTTCCTTAGCAAATTCCCTTAAAGTGTTGATGGTGTTTTCATCACATGTCTTTGCATCATGAGGATGAACTCCTGCTGTAGAGAATAATACATCTTTAAATTGATCTTGCTTTGCATAGTTCAATGCAGTTTCGCTTGATTTGATGTGGGTTCCAGTTATGATGAACTGGCTCACTCCAACTGCATTTGCATTCCTGATGATTTCTTCCCTATTTTTATCAAAGGATTTGTGCATTAAATTTAAGCCTATATCAATTAATCCAGTCATTTCAATCACTAAAACAAACTTTTAGAAAAAGTTTGATCAAAATAATTTTCATTTTTTTTAGAAAAAATTCTTTAAAAAAAGTTTGAACAAAATTTTCTATTTTATACTTAAAAAAGAGTATTGTGTTATCTATTCTGAGATAACACGGGTTCCTATCTTTTCGCCTTTAATAGCTCTAATTAGGTTTTGTGGGTCATTACCGTTAGCTATTACAGTTTCCAAATTGGAACGCTTAATCATTTGAATTGCAGTTGTGTCAATGAATTCATATGTTCCTGCCTTGACTTCATTTTCACTGATGATTTCCATCATGTCAGAAGCAGTGATTTCTTTAATCAATTCAGCATCATCATATTTTTTAGGATCTTTAGTGTAAAGTCCATCAACTGCTGTCAAATTAACTAAAAGGTCTGCTTGAACATATTCTGCCAAGATTGCAGATACTGCATCTGTGCTGTGTGCAGGTTCAGTTCCACCCATAACAACAATTTTTCCAGTAGCAGAAAATTCCAAAGCTTCTTGGAAGTTATGAGGCACTCTTTGATAAGCTGCATCGCCAAGTGCAAGCAATAGGAGCTTTGCATTGACTCTTGTAACTTCTATTCCAATATCATCACATTTTGCTTCTCCAGCACCAAGGTCTCTTACAACTCTGATGTATTCTCTTGCAGGTTTTCCTCCACCTACAACAACAAATATTTCATGTTCTTCGCTTTGTTCCTTCAGGAGCTTTGCATATTCCTTAAATCTTTCTGCATTATAATCCTGTAATAATATTGATCCTCCAATTGCAGCTACAATTCTCATAAATTCACCTTTTAATCAATTTTTTAGTTTTTTAGTTAGAGTTATTTTTTAGTAAATTTAGTAAATCATTACTTAAATTGATTTTAACAAATTACTTAATTATTGTTATAATTTATCTATTTAATTATATTTATATTTACTATCGTATTGCTCTAAACCAGCTGAAATTCTCTCCACCATAGTAACTTACTATGATTGAAGCAATGATTGTGAGGACCAGGTTCATCAATGTGGATTTTGGAGTAATGATTGCAAATGCTGCAATTGCTAAAATTGATGCAAGATAGAATATTATTCTTGTAGTTCCGTTAGCCATTCCATTATCATTTAGGATTGTTAGAATGCCTAAAAGGATTGGAGCAAAGATAATTCCAAGAATGATCCATAAGCATTTGCCTAATGGAACTAGGTTGCTGACAGGCAGATTAAAGAGATACATGTATAAATATTCAGCTTCTTAAAAGTGTATTCCTCTACATTTTCATCAGGCAGATTAAAGAGATACATGTATAAATATGCTTCAAGAACTGTCATTATAAGGCAGAATACCCCACCGGCTATCGCTTGAGCCATAGTATGTTTCTTAAGTGTATATCTGCTCCAGATGAGGACTGGGTAAAGCAGTCCGAATAAAGCCCCAATTGGTCCAAGAAGCATAATCAATGCTGCTACTGGCCCAGATAATCCAGTTGTATGGATGCTGATTTTCTATTTTATTGTAATGAGCATTACAATGAATGTATTCACTGTATAGCATAGAATCAAGACAATCAGGAAATTGGAAACTCCAAGAAGCAGTGCAATCAAAAAAATCCTATGAAGTAGGATACCACTCCAACTATAAGAGGAATGAAACTTGCAACAATCGCGCCGTCCTTGTTTGTGATGATAATACCACTCCAACTATAAGAGGAATGAAACGGTCTTCCTTATTGGATATGTCCTTGTCTGTATTCAATTTTCTTGCCCAATGCATTATGATTGCCATAGGCAATACGGATGTGAAAATCAGTGAAATCAGTTCCATCACAATAAAGTGGCTCCAGTCAAATCTGAAACTACTTGTAAAAGGAGTTCCGCTGCTTGCCAATATGGTACAAATAATTAAAAACAGTGGAATTGTAATTATAGGAGGATTTGTAAAGATGGAGATTGTATCAGCAATCTTAAGTTTCTTTTCATCAGTTTCAGGAGTCTTGTTTTTGTATTGATGTTTTTTAAGCCGGACAATTCATTTCCTCCTTTAAGAAATATAAAATAGTCTTGTCATTATTTCCTTTATCTTTTTTAATTATTATTCTTTTCTTAATTATTTTTTTAAATCTATTCTTGATGATTCAAATTCCTCAATTTTTTTTTACAATTTTTTTCAAATTTCATCATTACTTATATAAGTACCTTACACCAATATATAATATATTATATCAATTTAAGGTTATTCATATGGTTTGAAATAAGTTCTATTTTCGAAAAAATTTTTATTTTTAAAAGTTTGGAATAATCTTGTTTTATTTTAATTTTTTATACTAATTACTTATCAAAAAGTTATTTATCAATTTTATTAGGTGTTATGAATGAGTGAGGTATCCTCAAAAGAGTTATATGAATTTAAGAAGTCATTAAAGGAATTGGCTGAAAAGAGGGGGAAGGGAACAGAGCTTGTTTCCATGTATGTTCCTCCAACAAAACAGTTAAGTGATATCATCAAACAGATGAGGGACGAATTGGGACAAAGTGCTAACATTAAAAGTAAAACCACACGTAAAAATGTTCAATCCGCTATTGAGGTAATCATGCAAAGGATCCGTATGATTACAAATGACAATAAGGAATTGCCTAACGGCTTTGTATTGTTTGTAGGAATGATTCCTAAGGGCGGCCCAGGAACTGAAAAGATGGAAACTGTAGTTATTGAGCCTCCTGAAGAAATTCAAACTTATCGTTATATTTGTGACAGCACATTTTTCCTTGAACCTTTAGAAGATATGATTGCTTCCAAAGAGGTTTACGGTATTGCTGTAATTGACAGAAATGAAGCGACCATTGCTACATTGAAAGGTAAAAGAATCAATGTCGTTTCCAATTTAACCAGTGGTGTTCCTGGAAAGCATAAGGCAGGGGGACAATCCCAAAGAAGGTTCGATAGGGTAATCGACCAATTGGCTCATGAGTTCTTGAAAAGAATCGGTTCCCACATGGATGAGGAATTCCTTCCAATCAAGGATGACTTGAAAGGAATTGTTCTTGGTGGCCCTGGAGGTACCAAAGAGGACTTCTACAACGGAGATTACATGCATTATGAGCTTAAGGATAAGGTTATCACTACTGTAGACACTTCCTATACTGGTGAATTCGGTATCAGGGAAACTATTGACAAGGCATCTGGTGCATTGGAAGAGTTAGGTGTTATTCAAGAGAAGAAGTTATTGCAAAGATTCTTGGCAGAGCTTCGTGATGACCATGGTTTATATTCCTATGGTGAAAAGGAAGTAAGAAACAATTTGGAAATGGGTGCAGTAGACATTCTCTTGCTTAGTGAAGACTTGAAATCCAAAAGATTAACCATTGACTGTCAGGCTTGTGGGGTCCATGCTGAAGTAACCCAAAAGGAAGGCCAGAAAGTGGAAGACCTTACTTGTCCTCAATGTAACGAAAAGATGAAAATCACTAAAGAGGAAGATTTGGTTGAAGACTTGGCTAATATTGCAGAGGATTTAGGATCCACTGTAGAAATCATTTCCACCGAAACTGAAGAAGGAAGCCAATTATACAAGGCATTTGGTGGAATTGGAGCTATCTTAAGATACAATGTAAGATAATTTTGTGTGGTGTTTTCATGAAGAATGAAAATTTCGGTTTGGTTATAAACGCTAAAGATAGTGAAGATAAGAAAATTGCACGTATTATTGGATATGATTATTTTGTTCTAATGGATTTGGACTTGAATGAAGATGTTGATGTAAAGATTCAGGATAAGATTCCTCTTGGAAAGGATAGCGAATTCGTTAAACAGGAAAGGGCTCATTTAAGTTATGATGACTTGAATAAAAATGAAGAGTTTGAAGTTGAAAAGGCTGTTCACAGCATTGTAATTGCAAATGAACCTAAATATGTCAAATTCTTCAATGACCAAAGCAAAGAGGCAAGCCAATTGCATTTCCTTGACCCGCTCAATAGGAAAAAAGGTTCTAAAATCATTGCTGAAAAAGAATTGAATGGTGATTTTGAAAGCTTTGAAGACATTGACAATAGAGTCAGCTTCATTGAAAGCTCTAAGGACTTGTTTGTAAACAGGATTCTTTATGAATTGATTGAACTTCCTAAAGTCAAAAAAGGCAGACCTTTGTATTTGTTCACTAAGGTGAAAAGATCCAATAAAAAAGAAGTCCAAGAGTATGATGAATTCATAACTGATGACAGTCGTTTCATTGAAATGATCAAAGAAAAAGGATTGCTTGAAAAAGAGGGAAAACGTATCAGATAGGTATTTTCTCTATTTTCTTTATTTTCTCTAGTTTTCTTTTTTTTAAGCAGTTTTAATTATTTTTTATTTTTTAATTATTTTTTATTTTTTAGCTATTTATTGCTTAATTTATTTTTGCTAATTTTAATAATTTAGCTATTTTTTATTCATTGTTTTATAAGTTTCATACTCATTAATCTTTTCTAAGTGTTTTAAAAATTATTTAATAGGGGGTGTGTGGGGATTAACAATATTGAGTTTTAGGTTTTTATGCTATTTAAAAAATGTCATCATTGAAATTAATTATTGAGTTTTTTTTTTCGAGTGAATTGATGTTTTAAGAATTTTTAGGTTATAATTCTTCAAGGTATTTAAAAATTGTTAATTCCATACCTTAATTTGTCCTTATTCTAATTTAAATCTTTCTATTTGATTCCTAAACGATTATAATTTATTATTTTGATGTATAAATTGATTTTATTTAATTATTTTTATTTTAATCATTATATTGTTTTTATTTTGTAATTTTCATTTTGATTATTCTATTGATGTCATTATATAAAAATCATTTAATAAAATTTATATTAGTAAAATTATAAAGGAATATTATAATTTATATAACGATATTATATAACAATTTAATAGAGTGTTTTTGATGTCTGATTTAAATACTTGTTCAAATGAAAAATTATCATTCAAATATTCTGATGAATGGGAATTGGAAGAGTTTCCTTTGGATAACAATCCAGATTGCATAGCAACTTTAAACTATGAAGATGGAAGCTTGTTGAATGTGGTTGCATTCCAATCTGAAATGCCTTCCTTGGAGGAATTTAAGGATATAATTGAAGAAAGCCTATTGGATGATGGTGCACAAATCGTTTCTTCTGAAATAGCTAATGTGGGGAAAAGATCAGCTATTCAGATACATTCAAAGATTTCTATTCCTGAAATTGATTTTGAAATGTTTTCAGTCATCTTTTTAGAAGAGGGTTATGTTTACATCTTTGAACTGAGAACAGTCAGTGACATCGTATCCAAATTCATGGATATCGTCAGGACATTTGAGATTTTAGAACAGCTCTTTATGATTTAGTTTGAACTTTTGAGATTAGAATAATTGTTAGAAATTTTTTTATAGGTTGTGGTGATTATGGAAAGGGGTTGTATACTTATTTCGCTTATAATCCTTGTATTTGCAGCATTTGCTGTATTGTCAGTATGCAGTCAATTTGGATTGATTAACAGTGGAGCTAATTATGACGTTGATGTGAATAAATTAGATAATGAATTAACCATTGACATGACTAATTGGAAGTATGATATGGATAATAACATCTTTTATCAACTTGGAATAGTATACTGTGCAAATCCTGTGGATGAAGATTATGAATCTATGGGAATTTATGTTCCAGGGGATTATTTCACTGCTCAAAAGAATTCCAATGGCACATACACCTGTAAAGTGATCAATTCAAATATCGGCAATTATGCTGCAATCGATGCCCCAATTGTAATGCCTGTTGATACAGCAGGATATTCTGCACATCCTTCCCCAACAAGCTATAATGCTAAGGATGTCAAAGCATTCACAGATGCTGGTTTTGTCTATGTTGATGTAGGTTGCAGAGGCAAGGAAAATAAATATAATTATTCTGGCGGAGCTCCTTGGGGAGTAACAGACTTGAAGGCAGCTGTTCTTTATTTGAAATTCAATGGAGAGACCCTTCCAGGTGACAGCAGCAGGATATTCTCATTCGGTCACAGTGGTGGAGGTGCTCTAAGTGCTGTCTTAGGTGCAAGTGGAGATAGTGAATTGTATATCCCATACCTTGAATCAATCGGTGCAGCTATTGTTGACAGAAATGGAAACAAGATTTCAGACAGAATATGTGGAGTGATGGCTTGGTGTCCTATCACTTTATTGGATATTGCAGATGGAGCATATGAATGGACTATGGGACAATATAGTTCTGATGGTACACGTGGAAATGGAACCTGGACAAATGCACTGTCTGATGATTTAGCAACTTCCTATGCAGAATACATCAATCAATTAGACCTCAAAAGCCCAGATGGCAAAAAATTGACTCTTGAAGAATCAGATACTGGAATTTACATATCAGGATCCTATTATGATTACATGCTTTCAGTAATAGAAGGTTCATTGAACAATTTCCTTAATGACACTACATTCCCATATGCTCCAAAATCAAGTGATGAGATGGATATGTTGTCTACTCCAAGAAGCGGCACCC
Source organism: uncultured Methanobrevibacter sp. (assembly GCA_905235495.1). Lineage (GTDB taxonomy): Archaea > Methanobacteriota > Methanobacteria > Methanobacteriales > Methanobacteriaceae > Methanobrevibacter. The sequence goes on along the minus strand of CAJOMK010000080.1, from coordinate 1,756 downwards.
CTTCAGGAGATTTGCCTGAGGATTTCAGTTCTGAAGTTATAAGTTCCCAGACCTACGAAACCCCACAGGATTATATTGATGCGCTGAATGGTGATGATGAATGGATAAGCTATGACAATTCAAGCAATACCGTAAAGATTAGAAGCATAGAAGATTTTGTAAAACATTGTAAATCCCCATCTAAAGATGTAGGCGCATTTGATGATTTGGATAGGGCTCAAGATGAAAACTATTTATTTGGAAATGACGATGAGGAATCTTTGCACTTCAATACCATGATGGCAGAAATATTGAAGGAAAATTCAAATAAATATGCTAATTATTCTGGTTATGATTCTTCCTATCTTGGAGACTATGCAGGTGACTTGGCTAGATTAGATAAGTTAAACAATACAATTGAAAACCGTTCCAACATGTATAATCCAATGTATTTCATATGTGATTATTATGAAGGTTCCGATTCTTCTAAACCTGCAAAGTATTGGAGAATCAATTCTGGAATAGATCAAGGTGATACATCATTCACTGTTGAGGCTAATTTGGCATTGGCTTTAGAGCATTGTGATGATGTTGATGATGTTGATTTCACTACAGTATGGAATCAAGGTCACACCCAAGCTGAAAGAACAGGATCTGCAAATGCAAACTTTATCAACTGGGTAAATGAATGTTTGAATAGTGATTATGGGTTCTTTTCATTTGACTTTTAAATTTTAATATTCTCTATTTTTTTTAATTATTTTTTTACTATTCTTTTAATTCTTATTTTTATTTTTTTAATTATTTTTTTTACTATTCTTTTAATTTTTATTGCATAAATTTCTTGCATGAAATTTCATGTTCTTTCATGTATGTCTTGAAAAATTTTTTTATTTTTAGCTATTTTTCACAAATTTTCTTTTATTTTTTGATTTTTATTTTAAAATTGCTTTAATTTTCATATAATTTCTATAAATTTTATAATAAGGTTTATAAAGACATAAAACATATTATTAAATATGATTATCAAGACTGGGAAAATTAATAAGTCAAGAGGTAATATTAGTCTCACAATTGGTAAGGAAGATGTAAAAAAACATGATCTTGAAGAGGGAGATTTTGTCATTTTGACCCCTCAAGAGTATGAAGATTTGAAAGCTTCTTCTGAGATTGAAGTTTCTACTTTAGAAGTAATCCCAGATGATGAAGCAGTTGTTAAATTAGAATATGACCTTAAGGAAGCAAAGTCCAAGGAAAAGATTCTTTTTTCAAAAGTTGAAGAATTGGAAAACATCAATCTTGAGCTGACCACTAAATTGTCTCAGATTGAAAAGGCAAATTACATCAACAGCAGTGTATTGTCTGATGAGGAATCCAATTCTCTCATTGATGAAGTCAAGAAATTGAATGGAGACATTGATGACTTAAATAATGAAATCAAACAATTGAATAAGGATTTAAACGAATCAAATGAAGAAAGAATCGAATTGTTGCAGGACATGAATGTCTTGAAGACCAAAATGAGCTTCGATGCAAGCGAATTGTCAAGACTTCGCGAAAGAGAAGACAAGCATAAAGAAATCATTGAGATCATTCTCAGAACCAATAAGAATATGCTTGATGAAGTTGTAAACAAGACATTAATCGCTACCATCAATGAAATCAATAAGGAATTAGGACAAACCAGCATTATAAGAAGAATCAGAGGTTTGACCATTGTAAAAGAACCTGAAATTCATAAAGCCAACATTTCTAAAAATGCTTATAATCAGTTAGA